>NZ_FZQY01000006.1 GCF_900199585.1 Helicobacter sp. 'house sparrow 1'
GTTTTCATTTACTTTTTTTTACTTTTAGGGAGCTGTTTTTAACAGTTTTTAATAAAAATTTTTATTTAATTTTTATATTCATTTATGGCAAAAAATCTCTAAAAAATTAATACTAGTTAATTTATTTTTTAATGTTTTTAATCCAAAAATTTATTGGTTTGATTAAAATTATCTTTATTGTCTCTTTGTTATTTCTTGATTTTTTATGTAAATAAAATAAAATTCTCCTGATTCTAAAGAATGGTTTGTATGAGTTGTTTAGTTAAAATACATAAAATTTGATACCATCCAGAGATTTAAAATAAGCTTCTAGGTCCTGTTTGATTTGAAAAAACTAGAAGCTTTAATGAGATACTTTATAAGCTGTTTTACTTTTTATATCTTTATTTCCACTCCATCAACAAGAAGCTTTTTAACACATTTGGCATGGAGTAAAAAATGAAGTGCCTCTTGTGTGGATGAGGCTATATTGGGAATTTCAAATATTGAGAAATCAGCATCTTTTTGAGGGGATAGTATCCCATTATTTAACCCTAGGTTTTTGGCACTATAATGAGTTGCACACAAAATGAGATTTTGGCTAAGTTTTGAGGGTTCATAATCATAATAAGAAAAGAGTGCATATCTTAATTCATCAATGAAATTAAGATTGTTGTTTGAGCTCTTTCCATCTGTAGCAATGGAAATTTTGTTCCAAGCAATGGAGTTGAGATTTAGTAGTTTGTTATTTAAAAGTCTATTGGATCTAGGGCAAGTAACAATGCTTCCAGTAGAACAAATTCTCTCTAACTCATTTTGATTAGCAAAGAGACAATGCACAAAAAGTGTATCTAACCCTTCAAAGAGATTTAAAAATTCTTCGATTTCATAGAGAGATTTTGGCTCTTTGATACCCAAGGTTTTGATATAGAAATCTTTAAACCATCCAGAGCTATTTTCTAACCATTCCCTTTCTTGTAAGGATTCTAAAAAATGGACAGAAGTTTTAAGATCTTGTTTTTTTGCAAGATCTAGAACTTTTTTTGCCAAAATAAAATGCACGGAGTAGGGGGAATGTATCGCAATGGAAGGGATAAATTTTTTTGAAGCTAGTTGCTTTGAAGCTTCAAGGCGCTGTAAAAAGTTGCTGTATAGAAAATCTACTGCACTTGGGTTAGAACCTATGATTTCATTAAAAAACAAGACTTTAAGGGGAGATTGTGAAAGTGCTAGCATATCTTGACCATAGCTACTGATAGCACCTACACTTCCTACACCACTTTGTAATTGTTCTTTGATAGCATTTTGTAGTATTGTGTCATCATCTTGCAATACCTCATCTCGATTTTTTATCACACTATCGAGCCATTTATCAAAACCACCATAAGTAAAAGAGGTCGTATTTTTACTAAATTCAAAATGGATGTGAGGATTTATAAAACTTGGTAGTAAAACACAATCTTCATAAAAGATAGCATCTTGGTATTTTTTAGAAAGATCAGAGAAATTGCCAACCTCTAAAATTTCATTTCCAAAGGCTATTGCACCATTGTCTAAAATATCAAAGGTTTCATTACATAAAAAAACCTTGCTTGCACCTATAACTCTAATTTGTTGCATCTTGTTTGATTGTTATATCTAATTTATTAAAAGGTATTTCAATACCCTCTTTATCTAGAGCTACCTTTACCCTTTCAATAAGCTCACTTTTTACATTAAAAACACCATTTTCAATTTTTGCCCACACGCGAACCGTAAAATTTAAAGAGCTTGCACCAAGGTCAGTAATCCCTACAAAGGCTGGAAGATCATTATCAATCTTATCCATATTTGCAATCACTTCTTTGATAACACTCCTAACCTTTTCAATATCACTATTGTATCCTACACCACAAACCCACTCAATCCTTCTTCTCTCGCTATCTGTAGAATTAATAATATTTGCACCTACAATATTGCGATTTGGGAGAATAGCTAATCTATCATCAGCCATTCTTATTGAAGTATTAAAAAGATTGACAGCTTCGACTTTACCTGAAATTGTTCCAAGCTCTACCACATCATTTTTTTTAAATGGTCTTAATACAATAAGGATAATACCTCCAGCAATGCTTGATAGAGAATCTTTGAGGGCTAAGGCAATTGCTACTCCTGCAGTTCCTACTACTGTCAAAATTGAAGTAGTCTGTACGCCTAGAGTTCCAAGGGTAGTAACTACAGTAATAATGATGCAAATAATAAAGCCTAATTGTGCTAGAAAGTTTGCTAGGATCTCATCTTTTTTTGAAAGAAATTTTAGAATTCTTGATTTTGTGAATTTGGCAAAATACCACCCCATAATAAGCATAATAATGGCTTTTAAAAGATTGATACCTATAGTTTGTAGTAGAGGTAAATAGGATATGAAAAATTCTTTATTCATAAATCTTTCCTTTTAGGATTGTTTTTTCTATCTTTCCAAAAAGAGTTTGATTGAAATAGGGAGAATAGCTATCTTGGCATTTAAAGCTTGAGCTTAGATCCAGAATAATTAAGTCTGCATCATAATCTTTTTCTAATCTTCCCTTTGGAATTTTTAGGAAATTTGCTTGATTTTTTGAGGTAAGCTCAGAGAGTTTTTCAAGTGTGATAATATTTTCCTTGACAAGAAAAGTATATAGGATTGAAAAATAATGATGGATAATATCTACTCCACAACTTGCAAGTTCAAAAACCTTGTCTTTTTGAGAATTGTAGGTTGCATTTTGAAGACTGCTTAAGCAATGTATTTGATTATTTTGCAACCTTGAAATGAGTGCTTGTTGTTTATCTTTGTGCTTGAGAGGCGGAAACATTTTTGCCTTTGTTGCATAATTGATGTAGGCCTCTTCATTTAGAACTAGATGATGGACAGGAGTTTGTATCGTGATCTTTGCTCCTTTTTGATTGGAAAATAATACATCTTCAAAGGCATCAGTAATTGTTAGAAGCATTCTTGCTTGTGTATTTTTACTGATACAACACATTTTTATGATTTCTTTTTCCCAAGCAATGCTAGGAATGCTTGGCAGTCCAAGCTGGGTTGCTAAAAGCCCTTCATCTACCACGCCATAAGCAAGCTCTCTATCACAGGGTAAAGAAATAAAGGGAATATCTAGCATGTTTGCATAATGTGTGAGCGTAAGGAGATTTTGTCCTTCCAAATCTTGGCTTTGTATGTGAATAGCTCTTGCTCCTAAAGTTTTTAAAGATGCGATATTTGCAATTTTGTTTTGCATATCAAGGGGATAAATACTTGAGAAGATATTTTGTGGCAGAGTGTGATTGATGAGTTCAACAAGTTCAATGATAGATTCTGTGCTTGCTTGTGGATTATAATCTGCATAAAGAAGGACACTTCCAACGCCACCGCTTAAACATTTTTTTGATAAGGATTTTAGAGTTTGGGTTGAGAGAGATTTATTTTTTGGATAGATACCAATATCAATGAGTGCTGGTAGTATAACTTTGTCTTTACAATCAATAACTTCCTCACCGCTTTCAGGAGTAAGTTTAGAATCTATGGCAAAAATTTTACCATCTTTGACACGGATGTTAGATTCCCTAGTGCCAGAATAATCGCAAATTACGCCATTTATAAGCAACATAGTAAAATCCTTTTTTATGGGATTTTACTATATTTTTTTAAAGCTCAAAAGACTATTTGCTTCTTGTGAGTGCAATATTTTTGATGTATTCATCTGCGAGATAAAGCCCGCTACCTGCATCACCAATTAATTTTATTTTGTCTAAAATTCCTCTAAAAAGAGCTTCTTCTTCGTGTTGTTCTGATACATACCATTGCAAGAAGTTAAAAGTTGAATAATCCTTGTTTTTTAAAACAAAATCCACAAGTTCGTTGATGGATTTTGTAATTTCTTTCTCGTGTTTGAAAGTTTCTTCAAAAACTTCTAAAAGATCTTTAAAATTTGTTTTTGGTGCAGGAACTGCTGCAAGTTCTACTTTAGAATCTGTTTCATTTAAATAAGTGATTAATCTTTTAGCATGATCACTTTCTTCCCCTGCGTGATTAAATAAAAACTTACCAGCACCATCAAAGCTGTGCTCATAGCACCAAGAACTCATACTAAGATAAAGGTTTGCAGCATACATTTCTTTATTAACTTGCTGGTTTAGTAGTTTAATCGTCTCTTGTGATAACATAATAAATCTCCTAAAATAGAATTTTGTAATAGATAAAAACTATAGAAAAAAAATGTAAATATTTTTCATTTTTTTAAAAAAATGAGAATAAATAAAATCAGATTTTTACCTTAGGGAATTAATTAATTGTAAATAAGCCCTTTTGGTTGATTCTGAAAGTAATTTTTGTCTATCCTCTTTTGCAACAACGGCTTTTTTCCCAATTCCTAAAATCTTCTTGCCACTAATAGTAAGGGACTGTTCAGAACTAAAGGTTTTTGTCAAACGATCTCTTTTTAGTGCAAAACCAACTTTTACTTTAGCGACATTTTCCTGAGTTGAGGATACTATGCCTTCTTTTTTGTGAGTACTAAGACTGCTTGCATAGGTGATGATGAAATCATATGCTTCATCACTGTCACTAAAATCTAGACAATTGTCTTTCATCACTTCTTCTAAAGCAATCATGATTTCCTCATTGCTAATTTCTAAGTCATTGTTTTGAGCTTGTAAAATAGGTGCTTTTACAAAAGCATAAGGGCTCTGACATTTTGAAATTTCTGTTTGAGTATCTTTAAGATTTGAGATTGCACAACCACTAATACCAACTGCTAAGATAGCAGAACCTATAAAAGATAAGAATCTTGACATTATTTTGCCTTTAACTTCAAAATTTGGGTTCTAGATTATAACAAGCCTGAATAAAAAAATAAAAAAACTAAGTGTTTTTATTGCAAAACTCTTCAATCTTTTTTGCAATAAAGGCTACATGTTCTTCTTGGATATGTTCCCCCATAGGAAGAGATAGAATTGTTTTATCCCAGTTTGTTGCATTGAGTGTGGAGCGCACTATCGTGTGAATATGAAATTTGATTTCTTTCATTCTTCCAAGATTTTGTGGGTAATGAATGCGGGTTTCTATGCCATTTTGCATTAAAAATTCTATCAAGTCCTGCCTTTTTTCCTCCAGTTGTTTTTGGAGTCTAATAACATAAAGGTGCCACACACATTGGTAGTCATAGAATGGAATTTCAGGTAGTACTAAAGAATCTAGCTTTGAGAGATATTTTTGATAGAGTGTTGCAATATACCTTCGATGGGCATTTTGCTTATCTAAGTCTTGTAGCTTGAGATTTAAAAATGCTGCTTGAATGTTGTCTAATCTTGAGTTTCTACCAACAAAAGAAAGTTTTTCGTGAGTTTGACTGCCGTGGTTTGCAATACTCCTAGCACGAGATAAAAGAGTTTCATTATTACTAACAATACAACCCCCATCCCCAATAGCTCCCAAATTTTTACTTGGATAAAAACTAAAAGTTCCAATATCTCCAATGGTTCCAGCAAATAAGATCTCATTATCTAATTTTATTTTTGCTCCGTGTGCTTGTGAGCAATCTTCAATTAAAAAGAGATTGTGATCTCTTGCAATTTCTACAATCCTTGCAACATCACAAATACGACCATATAAATGGACTATCATAATAGCTGAAGTGAAAGGAGTGATTGCTTGTAAAAGAGAGCCTATATTGATATTGTAATTGTTATCACAATCCACAATCACTGCTTTATATCCCATATTTAAAATAGCCTCACAAGATGCTTTAAAAGTATTAGCAGGAACAATAATTTGGCTACCCTTTGGGAGGTTTAAGGATTTTATTGCAATTTCAAGAGCATCTGTTCCATTGCCTACCCCAACACAGCCCTTAGCATTAAGATATTTAGCAAAATTAGATTCAAATAAATCACAATAAGATCCACCTATGAAACTACTTGTATGGAGTGTTTCCTCTACAATTTTTAGATAAGTTTCAAAGTAGGGAGAATTGATTGCCTTAAGATCTAAAAAATCAACTTTCATTTCAAGTCTTTTAATATTTTAGTTAGTAACATATCTAGCTAGTTCAATTATTCTATTAGAATAACCCCATTCATTATCATACCAAGCCATAATTTTTACAAGATTTTGGATGCAAAAGCTTAAATCCTTTGCAATAATACTACTATGTGCGTTGCCTAGAAAATCACTACTTACGCCATATTTTTCATCAATGGCTAAAATTCCCTTTAACTCATTTTGTGCATAGGATAAGAAAAGATCATTTAGAGTGGATAGCGAGGGGGTTTTTTCTAGATTTAAGTTTAAATCCAACATTGAAACATCAAGCACAGGAACCCTAAGACTATGGCCATGTAGTTTATCTTTAAGATTTGGCAAGACTTTGTAGAGATTTTTTGCTGCTCCAGTTGTTGTGGGAATAATATTGGTTGCTGCAGCCCTTGATCTTCTTTTGTCATTTCTATGGGCACTATCCAATAGATTTTGATCATTAGTGTAACTATGGATTGTAATGATATTCCCAGATTGGATTTTAAAATGTTTGTCAAGAATATAGCAAATTGGTGCTAGGCAGTTTGTGGTGCAAGATGCATTTGAGATAATTGGTTGGTTGTCATAATCTTGATGATTGATTCCAAGAACAAAAGTTGGCATACAATCTAAACTTGGAGCAGATAAGATTACTTTTTTGACCCCTTTTTCTATATGATGCTTTAATTCTGCTTCTAAAAGAAATTTACCAGAAGATTCTATGACAACATCTGCATCACTAAAATCAAGTTTTTGAGGATCTGTCTCGTTGGAAGTGCGTATTTTTCTATTATCTATGTAGAGCTCATTGTCTTGAAATAAGACATCTTTAGAAAATTTACCATGAGTGCTATCATGTTCTAGAAGATAGGATAAGATTTCCCAAGAGCTAGGGTCATTTATTGCAACCAACTCCATATCGCTTTGCATAGAAATAACCCTTGTAATACTCCTACCAAGTCTTCCAAAACCATTAAGTGCAATTTTTATTTTTTTCATTATCCTTAGGTATCTAACTTATAATTTAGAAATTTCACGAAATTATAGCTTACAACAAAGTAACTTTTGTATTTTTATTAACAGATTTTTTGTAGTATTTAGCTCTAAAATGATATTTAAAATATCGGTAGATAGAAATCTAGGAGTGTTAGCAATGAATTTATACGATAGACAACAACAAGTGGGTGGATATTCTCAAGAGATAGAAAGCCAAGGGGGGTTAATAAGTTTTGTAAAGACTACTTATAAATTTTTTGCAGGAAGTTTGCTTTTTGCAACATGTGGCGCACTATGGGGCCTTTCAAATTTTGAGATGGTAATGCAATATAAGTGGGTGTTTTTCATCATTGAATTAGTGGCATTGCTTGGTTTAATGTTTCTAAAGACTACCCCAACGCTAAATATTTTTATGTTGTTTGTTTTTACAGCTTTTAGTGGAGTGACGCTAGTTCCACTTTTAGGGTTTGTAATTGCTACAAGTGGATTGAGCGCAATTTGGCAAGCTTTAGGAATGACTACAATTATTTTTGGAATTATGAGCATTTATGCAATTAAGACTCCAAGAGATCTTGCAGATATGGGTAAGATGCTATTTATTTCACTCATTGTGGTTGTAGTTTGCTCTTTATTGAATGCTTTTCTCTTAAAGTCTTCAATGTTTCAGATTCTAATCTCTGGGGCTTGTACAATTTTATTTAGCTTATTTGTAGCCTATGACACAAAAAATATATTAAAGGGTTTATATAGCAGTCCTATTGAAGCAGCAGTTGCGCTTTATCTTGACTTCTTGAATATTTTTATTAGTATTCTACAACTCTTAGGAATTTTCAATAGTAAGAATGATTAAGAGTTTTTTCATCTCTCTTTTTTGAGAGATGAAACTTCTTCCACACACTCAAGACTCAAATTATTACTTAGAATTTTTATTTTTAGAAAAGTTAGGAAATGGCAATGTTTGATACTATAAGAATCTTTGGTGCTAAAGAGAATAATTTAAAAGATATTAATCTAGAGATCCCAAAAAATAAGCTTGTTGTTTTTACTGGGCTAAGTGGAAGTGGTAAAAGCACTCTAGCATTTGATACTTTATATGCAGAGGGTCAAAGACGCTATATAGAATCGCTCTCAAGTTATGCAAGGCAGTTTTTGGATAAAGTGGGTAAGCCAAATGTTGATAAGATTGAAGGACTTACACCTGCGATTGCAATTGACCAAAAAACAACATCTAAAAATCCAAGATCTACTGTTGGAACCATTACTGAAATTTATGACTATTTAAGGTTGTTGTATGCAAGAGTTGGGATTCAACATTGCCATTTGTGTGGAAAACCTATTTCTCAAATGAGCCAAACAGATATTATCAATGAAGTTTTGAAATTGCCTCAAGATTCTAAACTGATGATCTTAGCTCCTATTGTTAAAGAAAAAAAGGGAAGCTTTGCAGATAAAATTGAGGCTTTGAGACAGAAGGGATATGTAAGAGCCTATATCAATGGAGTTCTAACTAGGCTTGATGAGGATATTGAACTCTCAAAAACCAAAAAACATACAATTAAAGCTGTAATTGATCGTGTGGTCTTAAATGAGGATAATAAAACTCGTATTGCACAGGCAATTGAAAAGGCTTTAGTGGAATCTTTTGGAGAAGTAGAAGTTGAGATATTGGGTGAAAAAAATAGATTGTTGCACTATAGTGAGCACTTAGCTTGTTTTGATTGTAAGGTAAGCTTTGAGGCTCTTGAGCCTTTAAGCTTTTCTTTTAATTCCCCTAAGGGTTCTTGTGAGGATTGTGGAGGTTTGGGAAGTAAGTATAGTATTGATATTAAGAAGATTTTAGATAGATCTTTACCTTTGAATAAAGGGGGAATTAAGGTAATTTTTGGTTTTAATCGAAATTATTATGCAGAGCTTTTTATGGGGTTTTGTAGAGCAAATAATATTGATGCAAATAAAAGCTTTAGCGAGTTAGATGAGCAAGATCAAAAATCTCTTTTATATGGAAATAGTGTTGAGGTTGAATTTATGTGGAAAAATTCTCCGCTAAAAAGACCTTGGAAGGGAATTTTGCAAATTGCATATGATATGTTTAAAGATGAAAAAGATTTAAGTGATTATATGAGCGAGAAGCCTTGCTCTTCTTGTAATGCACATCGACTAAAGCCTCAAATGTTGGCTGTAAAGGTTGGAAATAAGGGCATAGGTGAAGTGATTGATATGCCAATTGAAGAGGTGTATAATTTTTTTATTAATGAGGAGAACTTTAGCTATTTAAGTCCTCAGCAACAATTTATTGCAAGCAGTATCTTTAAAGAGATTAGAGAAAGATTATTTTTTCTTTATGATGTGGGATTGGGATATTTGAGTTTGGGTAGAGATGCAAGAACTATTAGTGGGGGAGAGAGCCAAAGAATACGCATTGCCAGTCAAATAGGAAGCGGTCTGACAGGAGTAATGTATGTTTTAGATGAACCTAGTATTGGATTGCATGAGAGGGATACGCTAAAACTAATTAAAACACTACGAAGCTTGCAACAAAAGGGCAATAGTGTAATTGTGGTAGAGCATGATAGAGAAACTATAAAACATGCAGACTACATTGTGGATATTGGACCTGCTGCAGGTAAAAATGGTGGGGAAATTGTGTTTTGCGGTAGTGTGGAATCCATGCTAGAATCAAAGACACAAACTGCACAATATATCAATCGCGAAAAAGAAATCAGACATCAGTATTTTAGAAAGCAGGAAAAATTTTTAAAAATCAAAAATGTAAGCATTAATAACATTTCTAATCTTAATGTGGATATTCCATTATCAAATTTTGTTTGTGTGACAGGAGTAAGTGGTAGTGGTAAGAGCTCTTTGGTTTTGCAAACCCTATTGCCGGTTGCTCAAGAATTGCTAAATCATACAAGAAAAATTAAAAAATGTGATGGAGTGGAAGTTGAGGGATTGGAGTTTTTAGATAAGGTCATTTATTTGGATCAAACTCCAATTGGAAGAACTCCAAGAAGCAATCCTGCAACTTATACAGGTGTGATGGATGATATCAGGTTATTGTTTAGTGAAGTAAAAGAAGCAAAAATGCTGGGATATGGAGTAGGGCGCTTTAGTTTTAATGTAAAGGGTGGAAGATGTGAAAAATGCCAAGGGGAGGGCGAGATAAAAATTGAGATGCATTTTCTCCCAGATGTGATGGTAAAGTGTGATGTATGTGATGGGGCAAAGTATAATAAGCAAACTTTAGAAATTAAGTACAAGGGAAAATCTATTGCTGATGTTTTGGCAATGAGTGTAGATGAGGCATTGGAGTTTTTCTTAAAAATTCCAAAAATAGCTTCGAAACTGAAGACTTTGCAGGAAGTGGGGCTTGGTTATATTACCTTGGGACAAAATGCAGTTACACTTAGTGGCGGAGAAGCACAAAGAATTAAGCTTAGTAAAGAGCTTAGCCGTAAGGATACAGGAAAAACACTTTATGTTTTAGATGAGCCTACAACAGGTTTGCATTTTGCAGATGTGGATAGGCTTACTAAGGTGTTGCATTCTCTTGTGGAACTTGGTAACTCTGTTATTGTAATTGAGCATAATCTAGATATGATAAAAAATGCTGATTATATTATTGATATTGGACCAGAGGGTGGTCAAAAAGGTGGAAGACTTGTAGATTGTGGTAGTGTAGAAAAAGTGGCAAGAGACTACAAAAAAACAGGGAGTTATACAGGAGAGTATCTTGCTAAAGAACTCCAAGAAATGCAGAAGAATAAAAGATAAAAAGTGATAAAAGGGCTTTTTAAGCCCTTAGAGCACTCTCACATCTTTGGCATAATAACTCGCCACTTTCAACTAAATATCTCCAGCACCTTGGACACTTGTCCTTAGTTGCTCTAGCTAAAAAATACTCCTTATTGTTTACTTCAAATTGGCAAAGCACTTCATTAGGTTTTTGACTGATTGTTTCACTTACAATCAACCATTTATCCAGAAAATTACACTCTAAATCAGGACTATAAACCGTGATTTCAAGACCTGATTTGATCACCTTTTCTTTCTTGAGATTGTCAATTATTTCTCCAAATTTTGAACGCAGTTCGCATAATTCTTCAAAATCTTCTACTAGATTGATAGAATCTAAGAATTTTAGATCAAATTTTTTTAGGTCAAATACATTTCTTAAATTTTCTTTCAAAAGATTTGGAGCAAATTCAATCACTTCATCAATTGTATAAGTAAGAATTGGTGCAAGTAAGTGGCAGAGATTTTTTAAAATAATAAACATTGTAGTCTTTGAGGCTTGAGATTCTGTGCTACTAGGTTTGTTGCAATACAGGCCATCTTTGCAAAGATCTAAGTAAATACCACTTAATTCATTGCTGATGTAGTGCATCAAGGTTTGCAGTCCTTTTACAAAATCATATTGATTGAAATAGTCTTCTACTTGCGAGAATACTTCTTGAGTGGTTTTTAAAATCCAAATATCAATGGGGCTAAAATCATTGTTATTGCAAAGTTCTTTTAAGTCATTGATATTTGCAAGCAAGAATCTTAAGGTGTTGCGGATTTTTTTATATTGCTCTCCAACTTGAGTGATGATATTTGTAGATATTCTTAAATCGCTATGATAATCATTCATTGCTACCCAAAGACGCAAAATTTCACTACCTTGATTTTTTAATATAGTTTCAGGAGCAACAATATTGCCCTTACTCTTACTCATCTTCTCACCTTTTTCATCAACAGTAAAACCATGAGTGAGAACACTTTCAAAAGGAGCTCTGCCATTTAAAATACAACTTAGCAACAAAGAACTTTGAAACCAACCCCGATGCTGATCACTGCCCTCAAGATACATATCCGCAGGGTATTTACCAGCATCATAAGAAGGATTATTTTTATTGGTTTTTAAAACTGCTTGCCAAGTGCTACCGCTTTCAAACCATACATCAAGAATATGCATACCCTTTTCTAAATCCTTAGCCCTGTGCTTCCAGCTTTCTGGTAGGAGTTCTTTTATATCCTTACTCCACCAAATATCACAACCTTCTTTTTCAAAACAACTCTTGAGGTAATCAAAAATTTCATCATCAAAGATATGTTCTCCTGTGCTTTTTTCTTGAAAAAATGCAATAGGAACCCCCCAGTCTCTTTGTCTTGAAATACACCAATCAGGTCTATTTTCTATCATTGACCTTATTCTATTTTTTCCAGTTTTTGGATAAAAGGTCGTATTATCAACAGCTTCAAGGGCAAGTTGCCTAAGTGTTTTATTGTCTTTAAAAGGCTTATCCATCAAAATAAACCATTGGGTAGTTGCACGATAGATTACAGGTTCATGCGATCTCCAGCAATGTGGATAGGAGTGGGTGATTACAACATGCTTTAATAGAGAATCTTTAAGTAGAACAAGAATATCCTTTTGTGCCTTAAAGATATGTTTTCCCAAAAATTCTTTTGGAAGTAGGTTCTTGTGAATGATTTGTTCACTATAACAACCCTTATCATCTACTGGCATCAAAACTTCTAGGTTGTATTTAAGACTGATATGATAATCCTCTTCTCCATGACCTGGGGCAGTATGAACAGCTCCTGTCCCATCTTCCATACTAACATGATCGCCTAAAATAATCAGAGAGGTCCTTTGATTGAGAGGATTGATTGTTTCTAGGTTTTCTAAATCCTTTGCATCAAGTTCTTTGATAATGGTTTCATCCACAACACCATTTTCCACAAGCTTCTGATGCAGAGCCTTTGCCACAATAAAACCCTTTTTTGTCAGAACATAAATAGAGTTTGGTCTTAGTGCAATAGCAACATTTGCAGGAAGAGTCCAAGGTGTAGTAGTCCAAATCACCAAAGAAGCATCATTGATTTGGAGCTTCTCTAATGCTTGATTTGAAAGTTTAAAGGCAACAAAAATAGAATCTGATTGTTTGTCTTTATATTCTACTTCAGCATCTGCCAAAGCAGTTTGACAAGCCCAACTCCAATACACAGGCTTGTTTCTTTGCACTAATAATCCAGTTTTTGCAACTTGACAAAGTGTATGAAAAATTTCACTCTCAAATTTAAAATCCATTGTTTTGTAGGGATTTTTAAAATCCCCAACTACTCCAAGTTGCTGAAATTCTTGACTTTGGATATTTACAAACTTATCAGCGTGATTTCTGCATAATTCTCTAATTTTTACCACACTTAACTGCTCTTTTTTTTCTCTACCAAGAGCTTTTTCTACTTGTTGTTCAATAGGTAGTCCATGGCAATCCCAACCAGGTGTGTATCGAATACTTTCACCTTTAAAGTAGTGATATTTAATGATGATATCTTTTAAAATCTTATTTAGTGCGTGTCCAATATGTAAATTTCCATTTGCATAAGGAGGGCCATCGTGTATAATAAAGTCTTTTGGAGCATTTTTGGTATTCTCTAGCATTTGCTCATAAACCCTGTCTTGCTTCCATTTTGCATAGCGTATAGGTTCCAAACTCGGTAAATTACCTCTCATTGCAAAACCTGTTGTAGGTAAGGATAAAGTCTCTTTATAATCCATTAGAAAATCCTCATTATTAAAATGCTCTGAATTTTAACAAAAGTTTAAAAATAAGATTTATCTTTGTGTGATTAGATCACGATAAGAAATAAAATCCTCTGTATTTAGATTGGAATTTAGCAAGACATAGAGTAAGATTCTTGCCTTTTTTGCTTGGAGCCATCTACTCATAATAACATTTTTGCTTTGAAGATCAATTTCTCCACCATCATAACCATAAGTTTTAATAGCACTTGGACCTTGGTGTGTCCTTGCACACATAATTACAGGAATTTGCTTTGCAATTTCTTCTATAATGGGCAGAGATTTTAAATGCGTATGGCCTGCTCCATAACCCTCTATAACAATTCCATCATAGTTTTGACTAGCCCATTGTAATATTTTTTCCTCATCATCAAGCTTGTGCTCATAAGCAAAAACTTTTTTATTAGAGAGCGTGAAGTTTGAATAGATGGGCATAAGCTTAGGTAGGTAAAAAAACTCTACATTTTCTTCCAAAACCACCCCAATTTCCTTGCCAAAAGAACTAAAGGTTTCAAGCGATAGACTATGGGTTTTTTGTAGCCATAAAGGATGGTGAATTGTATGATTCATAACAACCATTACACCTTTGGATTGCGAATGCAAGGCAACTAGAAGGGAGCAATATAGATTTGAGATTCCATCTGAACCAATGGAATTTGCTCCCTTCATTGCTCCTGTAAAGATTAAAGGTGCTTCCAATTCCCACAACAAGCTTAAAAAGAAAGCACTTTCCTCAAGAGTATCAGTTCCTTGGGTAATAATAATGGCATTAGATCCATTTTTTATTTCATCTTTAGCCCATTGATAGACTTTGAATAGATGTGAAAAACTAATATTGGCACTTGCAATCGAAAAAAGTAAAGAGGGCTTGATTTTTATAGAATCTGGAAGTTGTGGCAGTGCTTGAATAAGATCATTGGCTCCTAGTGTTGGAGTAATTCCTTCATTGGAATGATTTTTTGTCATTGAAATGGTTCCACCAATAGAGCCAATAGAAATCTGAAACATAGATCAACCAACCATATCATAAAGTAATAGGGCTGGTATTGTATAAATTCTTATGTGGAATGTCAATATTTAGATAATGGACAGACTAAAAATCTTAAGTTTAGAAAATAAACCTATATCCTACATTGAAAGTCACATTTGCTAGATTCATATTTCCTCCAATAAGTGGAAAACTACTGATAGAAGCAATGGGTAACTTAGCAACAAACTCCAAACGGTGATGATTTGCAATTAGCGCTGTAAAACCAACCCTTCCGGCAAAATTCATCAAAACTCTACTGGTTAAAGCACTATTTGTGTAGAGAGAATAAGCTTGAATAAAATTGGATAAAAAATCAGACATTGGAAGCATATCAAAGTCGTCTATATTTATTTCTTTAAGGTAGTTTAGACGATAATAAACATCCATACCAATGCCTCCAATAAATCCAAGATCAACATGGCTTGATTTCAAAAAATTTACTAAAAAATCAAAATACAAACTAGTGTTTATGAGATTAAATTGTGCTTTAATGGAATCAAAGTGTTGAGTCATTTGATTGTATCCTGCTAAAAAATCAAGCCTGATACCAAAATAATCCCCAAAAAAGCTCTCTGTACCAATACTTAAAGAAGTGTTAAAACCCTTAAGAGAATCACTAAACGCACTCGGAATAATGCTAGGTTTAGCAACTACAAATAATGTCCCATCCTTGCTTAGATCTTGATAGGTTGCAGAACCAAGATAACCTCCCTCAATACCCACAAAGAATCTTGCTTGAACTGCTGTAGTAAAAATACACAATAAAAAAAATAATACGACGTGGTATTTTCTCATAGAATCCCTTTTTTATGCAGAGCAGATAGATATACAGACTTGGAGAAACTTCCTAAGTCTGTTAAAAATAAGCTTATTTTAGAATACTACTTTGTAACCTACTCCTACAGTTACATTAAGAGGAACGGTTGTTCCACCAAGAGAGCTTCCAAAACCTACAGAAGCAAAAGGTATTTTAGCAAGTAATTCAAGCCTATTGTGACCTCCTAGTAACATACTAATACCAACTCTTCCAGAAAAGTCCATCAAATTGTTGCTAGCCACTGATTTATACGCAGAATTTTTGTTAAGCCAATAGTGATAACCTGCCTCAACTCCTCCAAATATACCAAAGCTTGTTTGACCATTATTAAAGGCATTTACGATCAAATCAAGATTTAATCCAGCATCGATAAAATCACTGCCAATTTTTGTATTGCCAATTTTTTTATTCGCGTATGTGTAACCTCCAAAAATTGCAGATCTTACACCAAAATAGTTTCCAAAAAAGTGTTCTGTTCCTAATGTTAATGCCGCACTATAGCCATAAGAATCCTTGAAAGCATCAGTCAATAAACTTGGACCAAAAGCTGTTGCATATGCACCCGAGCGATTTGCCTTCATACTTGTCGCATTAAAAGATGTTACAGTATAACCTCCCTCAATACCCACAAAGAATCTCGCTTGAGCAATACTTGCTAAGCTTAAACTAGCTAATGCTAGTGATAATATTTTCTTTTTCATATTTAACCCCTTAATACTTCAAAAAATTAACCCCTCCCCTCCAACCATTATATCGTATAAAATTTCATAAGATTAAAGCAGAAGTGTAATAAATAACTTGAACCATTGATATTAGGGCATATTCTTAATTTTTTACTGGAATAATTTTTAGATTTTTTTGGTCTAAAACTTAAACTTCTGTAAATTCTTATTTACATTTTTACTACATTAGCAATTCTTAAGATGGATTTTTAGATCTTTGGTTTGATAAAAAAACTTCAACCGATTTTTTGCTAGTCCTTTAGTTGTTGTCATAGAAAAACATCTAACCAAAAATAAAAATCATTGTATATGCAACTATATTTAATATAAATTTTTGGTAGAATTCCACCTTATATTATTTTTTTATAACTAAACACAAAAAGACTAGGAGAACAGATGTTTGCGAGAAATAGAGTAGTTTTTTTTAAAGTCCTCTTTATTGCTAGTTTCGTTTTTGCACAATCTCAGCAGGATATTGCATCTGATCTAAGTATTATGTCTGACATCCAAAAGATGCAGAAAAATGTAAAAGACAAATATACTTTAAAGGAATTAATTAAAGCATCAGATTCTAATTATTCAATACAAGCCAAAGTTTTGAGTGTAGTTCAGGCAAAAAGAGGTATTTTGGTCGCAAAAGGAATGTTCTTACCATCTTTGGATCTAGACTATTCTTTTCAAAATGTTTATAGGAACACACAAACAGATTCCCAATATGATATGCAGAATGCAAATGCTAAGTTAAAACTAAATTTGTTTAATGGACTTGCCGACTTAAATACAGTGCGTGAAAAAAATGCAACTTACCTATCCACCCTCTCTGATGAGGAATATACAAGACAAAGTATCTACTTGCAAGTTTTGCAACAGTATTATGGCTATTTTGATAATCTCTCCAAGCTTATTTCCTTGCAAAAAAAGCTTGAGCAGATTAGTTCTGATGTTCAAAGAGTGGAAAAGCTCTATTCTCAAGGTCTCACTCCTATTGATAATCTTGAGTCGCTTCGAGCACAAGCTTCATTGAGTAAATATCAGATTGCGGATGCCCAGATGTCTGTGGAGCAAAATAAATTAATGCTTGAATATCTTACAAACTTAAAAATAGGGGGATTGATTTATGAAAAGATGTCTTTGCCTGAATTTAAGATTCAAGATAGAAGTGATATTGTCTCTTTAAGACAGCAGATCAATGCTCAAATTTTTCAAAATAAGCAGTTGCATTATTTTCCTACCGTAGATCTTAATAATACTTTTACCTATAATATTCAAAAGCCAGCCTATGTATCAAGAAATCCAGCCTTTTCTGCCCTCTATCCTGATATGCAAAATGTAGTGAGTATCACCGTAACTTTAAAGTTACTTGATGATGTTGGTTTAACATTTCAAAAGCAATATTTAAAGGCAGGGCAACTTGCCAATGAAAAACTTCTTGCTTATAAGAGATTGGAGCAAAAAAAGGATGAGGAGCTTTATAGAAAAACTTTAGAAATAGCAAAGAAAAAGATTCAATCTGCAAGAGATAATCTTAAATCTGCAAATATTGCCTATGCAAATATAAAGAAAAAATATGAGGCTAATTTGATTAACTTCACAGACTATTTACAGGCGTTAAGTACAAAATTTGACGCAGAATCAACCTTTAATCAAAGTTTAAATAATTATGAGTTGCAAAAAGCAAACTACATTTTTTATAGCGGACAAAAAATAAAAGACTTTATCAAGGAGTAGTATATGAAAATTTTAAGACAGCTTATTCTTGTAGCATCTAGTATTGGTTTTATGTTTTCAGCAGAGGTTTATGCACTTTTTAATGTTAAAGCAGTTCAAGATGCAAAACTTACTCTAGATAGTTCTGGGACTATTGATCAAATCAAGGTAGATGTTGGAAGTGTTGTAAAGAGGGGTGAGGTTTTGTTGAAGTTGGCAAATCAAGATAGGATTGCCCAAACATTGGCGGTTAAACAACAATTTATTTTTGCAAAGAATCAATATAATCGTTATAGTAAAACAGGCGCTGCTGTCGACAAAAATACACTTGAGCAATATTACTCAAACTATAAAAAGCTTGAAGCTGATTATAAATATTATAAGGCTCTTCTTGATAAAACCACTTTATTAGCTCCTTTTGATGGCGTGATTGCAGAAAAAAATGTTGAGTTGGGTGATGGGGTTGGACAAAATACTACAACGCTTTTTAGATTGGTTAGTCACGAAAAAAAATTTGTAATTGAATTTGATTCTAGATATTTGAATGATGTAAGAGTTGGGGACATTTTTTATTACTCTATTGAGGGAGGTAATAAGAAAGAGAAGGCTGTGATCACAAAAATTTACCCTACTATTAATGAAGATACACGCAAAATGACTGCTGAAGCAAAGGCTAGTAATGATATGACACCGGGTATTTTTGGTGATGGTTTTATAAGGACTAAGTAATGTATAAGTTTGCAATTAAACGCCCAGTTACTACATTAATGTTTGCCCTTGCGGTGATGTTTTTTGGAATTCTAGGACTTAATAGGATTCCTGTTTCATTATTTCCAAATGTAGATTTTCCTATTATTGTGGTTTCTACTTCCTATCCGGGGGCAAGTGCAGAAATTATAGAGAGTAAGGTAACTGATAAGATAGAAGAGGCTGTAATGGGAATTGATGGCCTAAAAACTATCAAATCAAATAGTGCAAGGAATGTGAGTTTAGTAATTGCAGAATTCCAACTTGAAAAGCCTATTCAAGAAGCAATGACAGATATGATTGGTCAAATTTCATCTATCAAATTTGATGATTCTAATATTCAGCAACCTGCATTAAAGAAGTTTAATACTAGTGGTCAGGCTGTTATTTCTTTGTTTATGAGCTCTAAGACAAAGTCTAGTGCAGAATTGATGAAGCATGCAGATTTAGTGGTAAAGCCAATGCTTCAAAAAATCTCAGGAGTTGGTGGAGTTCAGCTTAGTGGATATAGAGAAAGACAAATCAGGGTTTATGTAAATCCAGTTTTGATGAATAAATACAATCTTACCTATAATACTGTCTTTAATACATTGGGACAAGAAAATATTGAGGTTAATGGTGGAAAAATTGATAATGGGACCAAAGATTTCACAATTACTGTAGATGCAAATGGATATAGCATTGAAGATATTAGCAATATTAGAGTAGGTAATAATATTAAACTTGGTGATATTGCAGTAATTGAAGATGGGCTTGAAGAAGAAACTACTTATGCAACTTATAACAATGAGCCTGGGGTAATATTCCAGATACAAAAGGTTTCTGGTGCAAATGATATTGAAATTGCCAATGGGGTTTATGATGCTTTAGAAAACATCAAAACAGTGAGTGAAGGTTATGAGATAAGACCTTTTTTGGATACAACAACATATATTAGAAGTTCTATTAAAGATGTTGAATTTGATCTTATTTTGGGTGGTGTTCTTGCAGTATTAATTGTATTTTTATTCTTGCGCAGTGTTACAATTACACTTGTTGCAGCAGTGAGCTTGCCTGTTTCTATTTTAGGAACTTTTGCACTGATTCAGATGATGGGATATTCTCTTAATATGCTAACAATGATGGCCCTGACTCTAGCAATTGGTATTATTATAGATGATGCGATTGTTGTGATTGAAAATATTCACAAAAAGCTTGAACAAGGAATGCCAAGAAAGAAGGCCGCTTATGAGGGGGTAAAAGAAATTGCATTTGCAATTATTGCAATTTCAGCAATGTTGCTTTCTGTGTTTATCCCTATAGGTAATATGTCAGGAATTATGGGTCGATTCTTTGAGAGCTTTGGGGTTACAGTAGCTTTAGCAGTTGTTATCTCATATTTTGTGGTAATTACGGTAATTCCTATGGTGAGCTCATTGATTGTGAGTTCAGAGCAATCTAAATTTTATCATTGGAGTGAGCCATTTTTTGAAAAAATGCAAAATACTTATGCCAAGGTTTTAAATTTTGTATTAAGACAAAGAGTGGTATTTATCGTTCTTGTTGTTGCAATTTTTAGTCTTTCTTTATACTTTGCAAAATCTTTGGGTGGAGAGTTTATGTTACAAGAAGATAAGTCAGAGTTTTATGTTTGGGTTGAAACAAAACCAGGTATTAGTATCCAAGATATGAAACAAAGGACTGAGGCACTTAGACAGATTGTTGGTGAGAATCCAGATGTGGAATATACCACAGCAGAGGTTGGATATGGATCAATACAAAGTGTCTTTAAATCAAGAATTTATGTATCTTTAAAGCCAATTTCACAGAGAAAAAAGACGCAATTTGAAATAATGAAAGAGGTTCAAAGTGAGCTTAAGGCTACCAAAGTAGCACAAGGGTTAAATCTCTTTACTTCAGAAGTGCCAACATTGGGTGGAGGAGACAATACACCATTCCAAGTTACGGTATTTGCTCCAAACCAAGAGCTTGTGGATAAAAGTGTTGAAAAACTTAGGGCAATACTTTTAGAATCAGATGTCTTAAAAGGAAAGGTTGGGAATTATCATACAAGCACATCAGATATCCAACCAGAGTATAAGATTACTATATTGCGTCAATATGCAGATAAATATGGTATTAGTGCTAGTACAATTGGTAGTGTTATTAATGCAGCATTTTCAGGATCTACTCAGGCAGCCTATTTTAAGGAGAATGGTAAAGAGTATAAAATTACAATGCGTGTTCCAAATGACCAAAGAGTTTCTGTTGAGGATATTAAAAAATTACAGGTTAAGAATGCAAGTGGGCAGTTAATGTTTTTAGATGGATTGATTGATATTGAAGTCTCTCAAGCACCATCGCTAATAAGTCGCTTTAGTAGGCAAAGAAGCGTAACAGTTTATGCTGCGCCAATCCAAAATTCTGGAATCTCTTTACAAGATATTGTTCAAGAAACTACAAAGCCAGAAGTTTTATCACAATGGCTTGAACCAGGAGCAAATTATGCTTTGAGTGGAGAATCGGATAATATGGCAGAAGCGGTAGTGTCATTTGGTGTTGCAGTTATTACTGCTTTTATTTTAATTTATCTCATTCTTGCAGCCTTATATGAATCTTTGCTTGAGCCTTTAATTATTATGATAACAATGCCTTTATCTTTTGCGGGAGCATTTTTTGCCCTCAAGTTTGCTAATCAACCCTTTAGTATTTTTTCATTTATGGGATTGATTTTGCTTATTGGAATTGTGGGTAAAAATGCAACATTATTAATTGATGTGGCAAATGAAAGAAGAAAGCAGTTTGGGGATGGCATTTATGAAGCAATCTTATATGCAGGGGAGTCTCGACTTAGGCCAATTTTGATGACAACAATTGCAATGGTATTTGGTATGCTACCTTTAGCAATTGCGACAGGTAGTGGCTATGCAATGAAATCGCCCATTGGTATTTCAATGATTGGAGGTTTATTACTTTCAATGTTTTTAAGTTTGCTGATTGTTCCGATTTTATATACACTTGTTGCACCAATTGATGATAAAGTTAAAAGACTTTATCAATCTAAGAAGAAAAAGAAGAAATGAAAAAAAGGTTATGTGTACTTTTAGTTTTTTTAAGCATTGTTTCCCTTGGGGCATATGATAGAAATAATATTTTTGTAGGTTTTGGGATAGGGATAAATGATAACTTTTCTCAAAAAAAACATACTCTAATACCAAGTTGGTATTTACTTGGGGGGTATGAGTTTAAGCCATTAAGAGAGATTTCGATAATGGCTTATATTGAATCTTCAATTGGGTTAAAACCCAGTGGATTGGCAACCAAAGTCAATTTACAAGTTTCTCTTAATGCAGATTTTGTACTTGAGGCTCAAATTAGTGAAAAGGCTAGATTGGGAGGATATGGCGGAATTGGGTTTGGCTATTCAAGAGAAGAAAATGCAATTGTGATTGAGAATATAACAAGTAATGAAGTCCAAAATAAAGGTCTGATGTTTTTAAATGCGGGGATTCAAAGCTGTATTGATGAGAGTCACCTCATAAGGCTTGGAATGAAATACCCCTTTGACTTAAAGTCAATTACGGAGAATATGAGGCTTATTCAGGTTTTTCTATCCTATGCTTATAAATTTTAGATTATACAAGTAGCAATATATTTTACTTTCCCCTCAAAACTAATTTCATTATTGTTTATAAAAAATACAAGTTCCTCTTTACTAGGTGGAATACATGTTATTTTGGTATCCATTTGAAATAGGTGATGTCCTACAACACAAGCAGCTCCCATTCCTGTTCCACAAGCCAATGTTATGTTTTCTACCCCTCTTTCATATGTATGGACATAAAGTTTATGATTATTCTCTTTATAAACAATATTAATATTTGCATTATAGAGATTTCTTAGTTGTTCTAATTCTTGTGTTTTATGTAAAGGTAGATTTTTTAGTTGCTGTGTAAAAATAACCAAATGAGGTACCCCTGTGTCAATAAGATAGGCCATATCTCCATAGAAGCTTTTAAGATTTAATGATGTGATTGGGCTAAACTTTCCTAGGTTACTTAGGACATTAAAGCCTTTAACTTCTATTTTTATTAACAAATCAGTAGCTAAAAATGTATGTTTTCTTGGAGCTAGTTTATGTTTGAAGGCATAATGTCCCACACATCTGCTTGCATTGCCACACATTTTTGCATAGGATCCATCGGAGTTGAAAAACAACCATTCATAGGCATAAGTTAAATGTGGTTTTAATATAATCAATCCATCTGCACCAATGCCAAGATTTCTATTGCAAAGCTCCTTAGCAAGGTTTGCTATTTGTTTTGGATTTGTAGATTGATAAAAGTGGGTAATTAAAAAATCATTTCCACTGCCAGAATATTTTTCTAAAATCATTTACTTGGCCTATTAAAAAAATTTTTTCTTAATTATAAACTAAAAGACTATAATTGCTACTTATCATCAGTCAGATAGAATGTTTTAAAGGTAGGATTTTGCAAAGAAAGTATTTTTTTACCATTCTTGTTTTTGGAATGCTTGCAGGTATGCTCTATCTCTATAAGAGTTTTTTAATGAGTTTTTTGGTTGCTAGTTTGATTTGTATTGCAACTTTTAATATAAAAGTAAGCCTAGATAAAATTTGTAGAGTTAATCTTTTAAGCACTTTATTAAGTGTTTTATTTCTTTTAATGTTTTTGATTTTACCTCTTATATTTTTGTTGCAACAAGCAATGATATTTTTTAGAAATTTTAAACCCGAACAGTTTTCTAGTTATATTGAGGCAAGTAAAACAGGTATTATTAAGGTGCTAGATTTATTATCTTTTTTACAACCTCATTTAGAGATTATAAAAACAAAGTTATCTACGCAAAATATTATGGACTATATTTTTTTGATCAGTTCATATATTGGAAAAGAGGGGATTTATTTTGTTGTGGATATTTGTTTTATTGTAATTTTTTTATTTTTCTTATTTTATTATGGGAGAAGCATTTATATAAATTTTTTGCGCTTCATTCCCCTAAACATTCACCAAACACACGAGATTTTTGAGGAAGTAAGTGGGGTTTTAAAAATTGTACTTTTTACTTCTTTTATAAATGTATTATTGCAGGGTGTGGCTTTTAGTATTTTGGTTTATTGTTTTGGCTATAACAATGCTATGTTGCTAGGAGTTTTATATGGAATTGCTTCCTTGATTCCTGTAGTAGGTGGTGCATTGGTTTGGATTCCAGTTGTAGGCTATGAACTTTATTTTGGACATATTAATCAAGCCATTTTTATAGCTCTTTATTCTTTGGTATTTATTGGATTTTTTATTGATAATGTGATTAAGCCTTTTATTATTGGGTTTGTAAATAAGAGAATCTTGAAAAAGCCATTGAAGCTCAATGAAATTATCATATTTTTTGCAATTTTTGCCGGATTTTCTTCTTTTGGATTTTGGGGAATTATTGTAGGACCTGCAATCACTGCTCTGTTTATCTCTTTGGTTCGATTTTTTCAAAAAACAAAAAGGTTTAGTGATATTTGAGAAAATATATTAGAATCTTTGGTGCTAAATGAGACTTTAGTTATATAAATTCGTAAAAGGAAAAATGATATGAAAGTAAAATTTCAAGGACAAGATGTTTTATTAGAAGGAAATGTAAAAAATGTAGGTGATGTTGCTCCAGAAGTAAGTTTGGTGAGCAAGGATTTAACTGAAGTTAAAGTGGGAGGCGCCCAAGGATTTTATCAAATTATTAATATTGTTCCAAGCCTTGATACAGGAGTTTGTGCTACTCAAACAAGAACTTTTAATAAAAAAGCTTCAGAGATTAAGAATGCAAAAGTATTTGTTGTTTCAATGGATTTGCCTTTTGCTCAGGGGAGATTTTGCTCAACAGAGGGAATTGCTAACTTAGAAGTGCTAAGCGATTTTAGAAGAAAAGAGTTTGCTAGTAAGTATGGAGTTTTAATTGCTGAGGGACCACTAGAGGGAATTTTAACAAGGGGAGTGATTGTAGTAGATCCTCAAGGAAAGATTGTATATCAGGAAATTTGTTCAGAAATTACAAATGAACCAGACTATGAGGCTCCATTAAAGAGCATTCAATAAAGATTCTTTGCCTTTTTTGATAAGGCTAAGACAAGTCCTATTGCAATACAATTAGCAAGCAGTGAGCTTCCTCCATATGTTAAGAATGGGACTGCAATCCCCTTTAAGGGGATAATAGATGCAATCCCCCAAGCATTGATTAGGAGTGAAAAAGAAATCATTAATCCAGTACCCATACAAAAGAGAAAATGAGGCATTTGCTCCATTCTGTTTGCAATTTTAAAGATTCTAAAAACAATAACAAAAAACAATAAAAAACAAAATCCAAGTCCTATAAGACCAGCTTCTTCGGCAATTCCAGCTAGTACCATATCAGTATGCACATCACTTAAAAAACCAAGTTTTATAGTGCCTTGACCAATACCTTGTCCAGTAATTCCACCATTTTGAATTGCCTGCGTTGCATTGAGAATTTGGTAGGGTTCTGGCAAGTTCTCTGTTTTAATAAAGTTTGCAACATTCTTTGGGAGAATAGCCAAAATAGGATCTTGAACACCAGACCACCAAGTTTTAATCCTATTTAATCTGTGTGGTTTATAAACTACGCTCATTGCAATTCCTATGATTGCTAAAAGAGTCATAGAACTAATTACTCTAAAGCTACCACCAGAGAGTAGTATCATCCCTGCCATAACAATACCAAGCAAAACAGTCTGCCCTAAATCATTTTGAAAAATTGCTACAAAAACAAAAACAAGTGCTAGTAGAAAACCATAGGGCAAAATCTTTGAGAATTCTTCTAAAAAACGCATACTGACACTAGTTTTGCTTTGATATTTTCTTGTTAAACTCCAGGATAAAAACCAGATAAAGCCTATTTTGAAAAATTCAATAGGGGCTATTGCAATAGGAAAAAATGGCAATTTGATCCATCTTCTAGCTCCACTTATAGTAGGAGCAATGCTTTCAGGAAGAAAGATAAAAAAAACAATCAGGGTAGAAAAGATTGCAAGAAAGATAATGCCAATTTTCCCCAAAACCTTGTCCATATCAAAATAAGAAATTCCCCACATCAAAAAAATACCAATTAGGGCTATGACAAATTCCCTTGAAAAAAAATGCATAGGACTGTAATGATAAAGTATTGTAGGATATGTGGAGAGGGAATAGCTCATAATCGTTCCAACTGTGATTAGTATTGTAGTATAGATAAAGAGCTTAGTATCTGCCATAAGAACCTCAAGGGATTAGATTTTGCTTTTGTTGTAGTAAGTGATTCTACCAAAAACTTAATAACTTCATATCCTTAGGATTGTAATAATATAGCAATAAAACGGAATAATATTTGCTTGTATATTTTTAACTTGAAGTTAGGAGTGACCTTGTTAGATTCTACATTTGAAAGTTCAAAGGCTTATTCTTTAGTTTATAAGGCTTTAGATTATCGTTCATTAAGACAAGATTTAATAGCAAGTAATATTGCAAATGTGGATACGCCCTTTTATAGACCCAAGGATATTGACTTTGAACATTATTTATCTAGAGAGAAGGAAAGGATATTTAACTACCAACAATCTCAAGAGTTGCCAATGGCTCAAACGTCAAAAAAACATCTCAAAGGAAAGGAAATGTATCCCAATGAGGCAACTTTTTTCTTTAGAGATGGGCATTTGGCCAGAAATGATGGAAATAGTGTAGATCTAGATGTGGAAACAAGTGAGATGGGAAAAAATAGTGTAATGTATCAGGCACTTACTGCGGCTTTAAAGAAGCATAAAGGAATTTTTGCTTATGCAGTAGATTCTGGAAAGAACTTATAAGATTTTAGTGAAGTAGAGGAGTTATTATGTCATTTTTATCAAGTTTTGATATTAGTGGGTATGGGTTATCTGCGCAAAGATTTAGAACTAACATCATCTCAAGTAATATTGCAAATGCAAACACCACAAGAACAGCAGAGGGTGGTCCATACAGGAGACAAGAAGTTGTTTTTAAAGCTTTTGATTTTAATGAAGTTTTAAATAAGAAATTGGCTAAGGACAATGGACATCTAAAATATGAGGATCCTTTGGATGAGGGAGATTTCGCTATATTACCAAAACCTGCTATAATGAGCGTCTATGTGGATAAGGTTGTTAGGGATGACAGGGAGCCATTGATGAAATATGATCCAAGTCATCCTGATGCAAATGCGCAGGGATATGTTGCATATCCAAATGTAAATCCAGTTGTGGAAATGGCTGATTTGGTAGAAGCAACTAGAGCTTATCAGGCTAATGTTGCAGCTTTTCAGAGTGCAAAGAATATGGCAAATAATGCTATTATGATGTTGCAAGCTTAGTTTTTAAGTGAGAAAGAATGGAAAAAGTTCAAATAAATAAAATATCAGATTTAAATTCTCTTAATCGCTCTTCTGTTGGCAAAGTAAATGGAGCTAATGGAAATGACTTCACAAAACTACTAAAAAAGTCAATTGATGAGTTAAATGAAACACAAGAGGCTTCTGATAAGGCTTTAGCGGATATGGCAACAGGGCAAGTAAAAGATTTGCATCAAGCAGCCATAGCAATTGGTAAGGCTGAAACTAACATGAAATTAATGCTAGAGGTGAGGAATAAAGCCATCAGCGCATATAAAGAGATTTTAAGAACGCAAGTCTAGTGTTGCAATGGAAGTGCAATCTAGTTCAAAGAGTACAAGAGCCCTTAAGGTCTTTTTTACTCTCTCTTTTCTTTCTGTATGCGTTGCAATTTTTGCTTTTGTAATAAGCTATAAGGTTTTTTCAAACTCAAGTCGCAGTCTTTCTTTGATCACTTCAAAAACTGATATTGCAGTTAGAGGCGATATATTTAGTAGTGATGATTTTACACTAGCCTCAAGTAAAAAACTCTATAAAGTAAGTGTTAATACTAATTCCATCAATCCTGATAAGAAAGCACTTTTTGTTAGACTTTTCTCTATTTATAGTGGGATTGCAATCCCAGAAATCTTAGAAAAGCTTAAAAGAAGAGGATATGTAGTTTTATCATTTAATCTCACATCTGATGTTGCTAAGAATCTAAAACAACTAAATAGCAAGCTTTTGGCATTAAATGTGTTTCAAGAATATGTGGATAAAGATGGCAGATTCTTTCAGAAAATGGGCTTAAATGTTGAAGTTAGTGGTGTTAGCAGGGTTTATGCCTATAATGATGCTTTAGAGCCAGTTTTGGGTTATGTGCAAAAAAAGGAAGAGGGATTATTGACTAAACCAAATGGTATAAAGGGGGTTGAGAGATATTATAACCAACTTTTAGAACCCATAAAAGATGGTCTTTTAAAAGGAAAAAGAGATATAGGGTTTAATATTATTTATGATAGGGACACTCTAGTTCAAGATAGACAAGATGGGGCAGATATTTATCTGACAATTAATTTAAGATTGCAAAAGAAAATAGAAGCCCTTTTGGATAGTTTCAATACAAAATATCAAGCACAAGAGATTGTGGCAGGTGTAATGGATCCAAGTGATGGATCAATCTTGGTGCTTGCAACCACCAACCGTTTTGATCCAAAAAATATTTGGACAAATGATTATTTAAATGCCAGTATATCGGAGAAATCATTTGAGCCAGGTAGCACCATTAAGCCTATTGTATTTTCAATTCTTTTAGAAAAAAAGCTCATTAACCCCTTAGAATCCATTGATTTAAATAAGGGATTCTATCAATTGGGGAGATACACGATAAAAGATGACACATTCCCTGTAAAAAATTCTATAGTTCAAGATGTGCTCATTCGATCCAGTAATGTTGGGATGGTGAAATTAACCAAAAAATTAAGTGGGCAAGAATTTTATGATGGATTAAAAAGTTTTGGTATTTCAGAAACAACAGGGATTGATCTGCCATATGAAAAAAGTGGCGTGATACCAAGTCCAAAAAAGTTGTCGGGGGAAATTTATAAGGCAAGTGCCTCTTATGGGTATGGGTTGAGTAGTACTTTTATCCAATTATTAAGGGCATATGGCGCTTTTTGTAATGATGGTTTTTTAGTCACTCCTCATTTGGTTAGTAAAATTGTGGGTATTGATGGGGTTAAAACTTTTGAATTTGAGAAAAAGAGAGCCATTTCTGCTTCAACCGCTAGAAAAATTCAAGAGATTTTGATTAAAACTGTGGAAGATGGAACAGGCAAGAGAGCAAAAATTGATGGTTTAGTGGTTGGAGGCAAGACTGGAACTGCTAGGATTGCAAAAAAGGGAGGGGGGTATTATGACGATTTATATAATGGGTCATTTTTTGGTTTTGTAAGAATGGGAAGCAAAAACTATGTGATTGGTGTTGTAACCTTTGGATCTCATGGTAAAGAGGATTATTATGGAAGCCAGACAGCCGCTCCAGTTTTTAAGGAAATTGTTCAGGCAATGCAAAAGCAGGATTTTTTAAGAAAGGAATAGGAGAATGAAAAAAATATTTATTTTTTGCATTACAAGCTTATTGTTATGGTCATCAGATGTGAAGGAAAATATAATCAAAACCTTTAAGATAGAAGAGATTGATGTTCAGGTAATAGAGGTTAAGGAATTAAACAGTGGATTAAGTATCGCTATAATCCAACAAAATAATGGCGTGAGGATTCCTATTTTTACAACCAATGATGGGAAAAATGTTATGGGTATTGCCGAGCCTTTAATTTTTTCAAGTGATCATTATCAAGACATAATGCGTGATGTCTATAAAGAGGTAATGGATTATAATAAGCAAAGAAGTGATAAGGCAATTTTAGAAAATCTCAATCAGAATGCTTGGATTAATTTCAAGGGAAATGCTAAGAGTGGTAGTGTTTATCTGATACTTGATGCAAATTGTAAGTATTGCAAACAGGAATTTTCTAAAATAGATCAGTTGCTTAAAGATTATAAAGAAATCAAAGTGGTATTTTGTGGCTTGCTAGGTTTAAATTCTTTGCAAAAGGCTGCCCAAGTCTATCAAGATATAAAATCAATTACACAGCAAAAGGATAAAATAGCTTATTTGAAAAAAATATTTAGTGATGAAGTAAAGATTTCTGATAAGCTCAATACAGACTTTATTCAAAAGATTAATCAAGTGGCTATTGATGCTGGAATAACAGGTGTGCCATATATCATTATAAAATGATGGCGACCCCTGAAAGATTTGAACTTCCGTGACCACCTAGAAAGGGTGGTATCCTTGGCCACTAGATGAAGGGGTCGTAAAATAAAGGGATTATATTATTGATGGCGGAGCGGACGGGGCTCGAACCCGCGACCCCCTGCGTGACAGGCAGGTATTCTAACCAGCTGAACTACCGCTCCATAGAGTGGTGGTCGCTACAAGACTCGAACTTGTGACATCTACCTTGTAAGGGTAGCGCTCTACCAACTGAGCTAAGCGACCTATTGACAGAATAAGAAGAAGTAAGTAAAAGTGGTGACCCCTAGGGGACTCGAACCCCTGTAGCCACCGTGAAAGGGTGGTATCCTAACCGCTAGATGAAGGGGCCACTTCTACTATAATGGTGACCCGTGTTGGATTCGAACCAACGGCCCATTCCTTAAAAGGGAATTGCTCTACCAGCTGAGCTAACGGGTCTACTAACATAGACTTTTAAGTTTTCAAGTGATTTCTTCAACTAGGAAGCGGAATTATATTTCTTTTTTGAAAAAATGTCAAGACTATTTCAAAGATATTATAAATTTTAATGTTTCTCTAAAAATTAGAGTGCAGGCTTTAGTCTGTATCATGTGGCGATTACCCTTTAAAAGATAATGGAATAAATGGCTGTTTCCATTTTTATGCATTATGCCAAGATAAACATTGCCTACAGGATCATTAGTATTTTTTTGACTTGGCCCTGCAATTCCTGTGCTTGCAATGGCTATATCGCTATTAAAGCTATTGATAGATCCTTTAAGCATAGAATCTAATACTTCTAAGCTTGCTGGTTGATAGAGTTTTATTTTATCTTCTGGGACAGACAGCAGATTTGTTTTTATATCATTGCTGTAAGCAGTAATTCCCCCTAAAAAGCTATTTGATGCTCCATTAACTGAACTGAGATAATAACTTAATAAACCACCAGTGAAGCTCTCAGCTGTGCAAATCTTTATTTGTTGGCGATTAAGACTAGTAATAATCTTTTTTGCAAGAAAATGATTTAGCATTTTTAGATTCCTTGAAGTAATATTTGCCATAAATTTAGGGTTAATTTATCATTAAGTTTAACAGTGCTTTGATTGATTAAATACTCTTTTATATCATCAATAAAAAAAGATATGTTGGATCCAAGGCATTTTTGATGAGCTATAAGAAAGGATCTTGCGAGTGAAATTTGTCCTTGAAGTTCTTGAGAGCATAAAAAACAATGAGTAAAACTTGGGGTTCTACCTTCAAAATGAAGTAAAGATGCATACATTTCTAAAATTACCCTATAGGGATTTTGTAAAGCAAGCTTAATGGCACCATTATCTAGCATATCAAGATAGAAGCTATCAATATTTTCAATTCCTTGAAAGTGTTTATATAAGATTTGGAGGTAGCGTTGCCAGGCCTGCAAGCGCTCAAGATCTCTTTCCCAAATAAAATTTAATGCAGTAATATTTCTAATCTTTGGGATAAAGAGACCATTTTGCTCAACCTCAAAGTCAATTTTTTTTCCTAGTTGAATGGTACTGTGTCTTGCACCATAAAAGCGATAAAGTTTTTTGATTTTAGAGTGTGTAAGAATGTAAAGAAGTATATCTTCATTTTTTTGTGGAGTAATTTTAATGATATAGCCTTGCAAAAACCACCTCATTTTTAGATGTTATGATACTAAAAAGATAGTATAAAATGGGAGTTGTGATTGTATTTACTGGCTTGGTTTTGGTAAAAAAGATGCAGATTGTTTAAACAGAACACTTAGTTGAATTTAATTTAAAATTTAGAAAATAGAAAAAATACTTTAATAATAAACTAAGTAAATATTTTGATATGATTTTGTGGAACTTTATTTAGCATCAAGGAAAAAGAATGGGTTTTACAGATTTTCTAAAAAATCTTAAAAGAGATGAAAAAAGAGTGTCAAAAGACACTTCAACTTGTTGGATAAAGTGTGATGGTTGTGGGGCTTTAATGTATTACAAGGAAGTGCATTCTCAGATGTTTGTATGTCCGAAGTGTAATTATCATTTTAGAATTTCTGCTCTTGATCGTATTGGTATTTTATGCGATGAGGGAAGTTTTTTGGAATTTGATAAGGAATTAGCACCTATAGACCCACTTCAATTTGTTGATAAAGAAAGCTATAAGCAAAGGATACAAAAATATCAAAAAAAGACAGGGAGGCCAAGTTCTGTTATTTCTGGTCAAGCTAGAATTAATAAAATACCTGTGCAACTTGTTGTTTTTGATTTTGATTTTATGGGCGGTAGTTTGGGCTCCGTAGAAGGAGAAAAAATTGTAAGAGCTATTGATCGGGCAATTAAAATGAAGCAGGCTCTGATCATCTCTTCAACAAGTGGTGGAGCTAGAATGCAGGAATCTACTTTTTCATTAATGCAAATGGCAAAGACTTCTGCTGCGCTTAATAAATTATCTGAGGCAAAATTGCCATTTATTTCTTTACTGACAGATCCTACTTTTGGTGGTGTGAGTGCTTCCTTTGCTTTTTTGGGAGATTTGATTATTGCTGAACCAGGTGCAATGATTGGGTTTGCTGGAGCTAGGGTTATTAAGCAAACTATAGGAGCTGATTTACCCCAGGGTTTTCAAACAGCAGAGTTTTTATTAGAGCACGGACTGATTGATATGGTAGTGCATCGTAAGGATCTTAAAAAAACACTAAGTGATCTTATTGGAATACTGGTGTCAGAAAATGAGAATCAACCTATATTGTATAGCTAAGGATCAAAAGGAAGATGAACTCATATTGCATTATCAAAAGTTGTGCAGACAATTTAATGCGGAGTTAAAGATTTTTAACATTTTTAATTCTGAGATTCTAAAATCTCAGAAAAAAATAAAAAAAGAGGCTATGGCAGCATATACAAAAGCCTTGCTTCCCTATTTAAATCAAGGAAGCAATGTTATTTTACATCCCAAAGCAAAGATGATAGACAGCTTTGAGTTTTCTAAAATTTTGCAAGATAGTGTAGTAAGTTTTTTTATTGGTGGAGCTTATGGTTTTGAGGAAGAATTTTTAAAACGGGGTAGAGTTTTAAGTTTAAGCTCTTTGACATTTGCTCACAAGGTTGCAAAAATTGTTCTATGTGAGCAAATTTATAGAGGTTTAAGTCTTTTGAATCATCACCCTTATCACAAATAGGAGTTACAAGGAGGAAAGATGATAGAGCCTAGTGAGAAGCAAAAATTAAAGCAAATTTTAGAATCTAGATTGGAAGAAATTTTGCAAAACATTGATTTGAGTAATCATAATATTGATGAGTTATTTAAGATGAATTTAAATGATGCATCAGATATTGTCTCAGCGAATTTGCAAAATAATCTTAATTCTTTGATCATTCAAAAAAATGATAGGGAGATTAGAGATATTATCAAAGCTTTAAAAAAGATTACAAAAAATACTTATGGGATTTGTGAAATGTGTGATGAAATTATTAATATAGAGCGTTTAAAGATAAAACCTCACGCAAAATTTTGTATAAAATGTCGTGAGATTTATGAAAGGGAAAAAAAAGGCAAGGAGCGTAAATGAAATTAAAGTACTATATTGCTTCTGTGGTATTAATAGTGCTAGTGGTTGGGATATGTGCCTATAACTTCCTTCCCAAGGAATTTCTTGTTTCAATATCAATGCAAGATGGCAAGGTTTTTACCGTGCCACTTATTGTTTTATTGGGTATTTTTGCAGGTATTTTATTTTTACTTGGATTATTGTTTTTTGCAATAGATTGGGTTGTAAGCAGGATTAGTGTTTTTTACCAACAAAAAGATTTGCAACAATTAATATTGCAGATTCTAGATCAGGCCTGCAGAGATAATTATACGCCCATAAGCTATCGGGATCGTAATTTTTTAACTTTATCAAAGATATTAAAAAGATTCTCCTTAACTCCAAAGCTTGATAGCCAAAATAGTGGAATCAATAAAGTTGATAGAATTTTTGAAGTATTTAATCAAGTTGAGTTGGGATATGAGCAGGATTTAAAAAAATACCACCTATCTTTGGATAATAGTTTTTATATTAAAAATATTTTAAATCGATTAAAGAAAGATTATAGGCTGGGTTTTAGCATTCTAGCAGATGGCGATTATAGTGAGGAAGTTAAAGAAAAAGTATTTTTAAGTATTTTAAATAGATGTAATCAAAAAGAAATTACAAAAATTTTAGAAAATACCACTTATTTATCAAAGACGATGCTATTTGAAGCAGTTGAAGCATATAAGAAACTTCAATTTATGATTGATGATAAGATGATGGTTCAATTTTGTAAAAAAGCTAATTTTGAAGCCTCTGATTACATATGGCTGACAAAAAAGTTGAAAGGATTTTTTGGTCCAGATGAATGGCTAAAGTTTTTTGAAAATCTTACTCTTTTGGAAGAAAAGGCAGAGCTTAGTTTCTTATATATTCTTTGTGATCTAGAAATGATCTCTCAAGTTGAGCAAAGACTCTCCAATATCCAAAAAGATGATTTTTTAGCTGTGAGAGCCTTCATAGACCTAAGAAAACAAGGAAAGGGGTATCCTCTAGATCTCTTTTTCCTTTGATTTTCTATTTTGTAGGAAATACGCACCATAACAAATAGCAATAAAAATTAAGGTTGCAATAATAGCAATTTGTTGAGTTGTATCAAACCAACAACCTATAATAGAAGCTCCGCATAAAAATAGGGCTATTAGTGGAGTAAAAGGCATAAATGGAGTCTTATAAGGGAGCTTTTCAAGCATTTCTTTGGTGCATTTTTTTCTAAAGTTATACTGTGCAAGACTTACAGACATCCAAGTGAGAATGGAAGTGAAGCCAGAGACTCCAATTAGGGTTGAAAATACAATTTCTGGTGCAAAAACCAAAGAACCAAGCGCGCTCAATGAGCCAAGCATTGAAAAAATTACAGCATTTGTGGGAATACCTCTCTTATTAACTTTTCCAAAAAAAGCAGGAAGCTGCTTATCTTTTCCTAGGCTCCAGAGCATTCTTGATGAGGCATAGAGTCCAGAATTACTTACAGAAAAAATTGCAATGATAATAACAAAATTCATAATATCACCCGCATAAGGGATACCTATGCGATCTAAAACTGCTACAAATGGACTTGTGGTAATTCTTGCATCATTGTAGGGCAATAGTGTTGCGATAATAAAAACAGTACCAATAAAAAATACAACCAATCTCCATAAAGTCGCATTAATAGCCCTAGGCATAGCTACTTGAGGATTTTTTGTTTCACCCACGGCAACTCCAATCACTTCAGTTCCAGAAAAGGCAAAATTAACCGCTAAAATTGTCATTAAGATTGCAGAGGCTCCATTTGGAAACCAACCATCTTTATAGTAGTTTTGGAAAGTATCAGCAACTCCAATTTGAAAAATATTAAAAAGGATTATGCCTGCACCAAAGAATAAAAAAATGACAACTGCAGCAACTTTAATAAATGAAAATAAAAATTCACCTTCAGCAAAAATTTTCACTGTCCAGATATTTAGAGAAAAGATAATGATGCCAAAAATACTTGCCCATATCCATACATCCACATTTGGAAACCATTTTTGCATCATCAACCCAACAGCAGTAAATTCTCCTCCAAGAGCAGCTACCCAAGTAAGCCAATACAGCCAAGTTACAACATAGCCAGTGCTTGGGCTAATAAAACGATGTGCATAATCACCAAAGCTTGCGGTATTTGGAAAACTTGAGCTAAGTTCTCCTAAGCTCAACATTACTGTATAAACAATAATTGCACCAACACAATAGGACAAAAGTGTTCCAAGAGCTCCTGCGTGATGTAAATTTTCTCCAGTTGCCACAAAAAGACCTGTTCCAATTACGCCACCAAAAGCAATCATCATAAGATGACGCTCTTTCATCACTCTATGAAAGCCTTCTTTATTCTCCATAAAATTCAATCCACCTTGTTATTTTGTAAAAAAATAAAAGCCCCCATTTTAGCATAAATTATTGCGTAACCCCGATGATATCAAGCTTATTGTTATAATCTTTAGTGTGAATATTTAAAAAATGCAACAGGGTATGAAAAACCTCATCATGGCTTAGAGTTCTATGTTCTTTTATTTTTAAATCTTTAAAAAAAATCTCTCTCAAACCTTTGTTTAGCCAAATATATGAAGGAATATGTTTTTGATTTTTTGGTGCAAGATTATAAGGAAGCCCTCCGTGCATGAATTGCCCATACTCTCCAAGACTTTCACCATGATCACTAACATACCAAAGCCCAGCATCTAGAGGAGATTTCTCTAGCGCACGAATAATTTGGCTAATGATATAATCACTATAGCGTAAAGAATTATCATAAGCATTAACCAATTCCTCTTGAGTACATTTTTGAAGATTCTCTTCCTGGCATATAGGTTTAAAAAACTCAAATTCTTTTGGATATCGTTCAAAATATTTGCTTCCGTGGCTTCCTCTTAAGTTTATCACCAAAAAGGTATTATTTTTTGCATCTTGAATGATATGTTGTATTTCTTTAAGCATATCACCATCAAGGTGACCTTCATTATAATAGGATATGTTTTTAATCCTTTTGCAGACATCTCCCATACAAGTTCCCCCATTATTGCTTATCCACCAAACATCATACTTTACTCTTTGTGCGATGTCTAAGATATTATCACGGAATAAGCTTAGGTTTCTTGAAGTATAGGTTTGGTGTGTAAGGTCTGTAAGTAGGCAAGGAATACTGATTGCCGTGATAATACCGCAAGAGTAAAAATCCTCAAAATTAATCAAATCAAAGGATTTTATAAAAGGATTGGTAGGTCTTTGGTAACCATTGAGTTCAAAGTTTTCAGCCCTCGCACTCTCTCCAATTACAAGAGTAAAAATTTTAGGTCTATCATTTTGGCTTAAAGTTGCATCCAGTCCTACAAAGGTGTAAGAATGTGGAGTGTGAAGCGCGTTTGACATGTAGCGAATGGTGGATCGGATAGGACCAACAGGATTTAGCATATCAATAGTTGGTTTATAGGCTTTAAAGGTAAAGATAATATTTTTTCCATTAAAAAACCATATTGCAATAAGACCAAAAAAATAAAAAAGAATTAACAAAAGTTTTGTTTTTAATAAGGATTTTTTAACTTTGATGCCAAAAATAACACATAAGGGGAGTATAGCAAGGACAAGGATTTTTAGTATAGCCCAAAAACTTATAAAATCCCTAGCTTCTTGAGCATTGGTTTTAAATAAGCTCTCAATAATCATTGGATTAATGCTAATATTGAAAGTATCCATATAATAGGCACTAAGGGCACCTATAGCTACCAAAAGAGTTAGAAAAATACGATAAGTAAAAATACAATTTAAAATTTCTAGAATCAAGGCATAAAGGAAGAGAAGAAAAGTAGCTATGTATAAGATTGAAGGCTGAAAAAATGAAGAAAGCTCCAGTGTTGTTTTTATAGTTTTCCAAAAGGTATTTTGATAGATAAATACAAAAAAACAACTCACAAAAAAAATAATAAAATGGTAGTTCTTGATTAATTTTTTCAAAGACAAGGCCTTGTTGAGATACTCTGAAATGCTTTTTATGCCACAGATTCTAGCACAACTTTTCTAGCTTATGATAAAATCACAGAACTTAAAAAATATCAAAAATATGCAGGATAAAAGGGTAGGATTTAAAAATTTTATTTTTATATTTTTGGTTTTAAAAAGAGATATAAAAAGGATATTGAGATGGTTAAAAAGGTAGTTTTAGCTTATTCTGGAGGACTAGATACAAGTGTGATTTTAAAATGGCTAGGTGATACTTATAATTGCGAAGTCATCACTTTTACTGCAGATATTGGGCAGGGAGAAGAAGTAGAGCCTGCAAGACTTAAGGCTCAAAAGTTAGGAATTAAACCAGAAAATATTTTTATAGAGGATTTAAGAGAAGAATTTATCAAGGATTTTGTATTCCCAATGTTTCGTGCAAACACAATTTATGAGGGAGAGTATCTCTTAGGCACAAGCATAGCACGACCTCTGATTGCAAAAAGATTGGTAGAGATTGCAGCTCTCAAGGGTGCTGATGCTATTGCACATGGGGCTACTGGAAAGGGAAATGATCAGGTGAGATTTGAGTTAGGTGCCTATGCACTAAATCCTGATATTAAAGTGATTGCTCCTTGGAGAGAGTGGGATTTAAATAGTAGAGAGAAGCTTTTAGCATATGCACAAGAAGCTGGAATTGAAATTGAAAAGAAAAAAAATAAATCCCCATATTCTATGGATGCAAATTTATTGCATATTTCTTATGAGGGACAGATTCTAGAAGATCCAAATATGGCACCTGAAGAGGATATGTGGCGATGGACAAAATCGCCTAAGGAAGCACCCAATGAAGCTGAAGTCATTACAATTGAATTTAAACAAGGAGATGGGGTAGCAATCAATGGAGATATGCTCTCTCCTGCGCAATTTTGGGAAAAATTAAATGAGCTTGGATGTAAGCATGGAATTGGTAGATTGGATCTTGTAGAAAATCGCTATGTGGGGATGAAATCGCGTGGTTGCTATGAGACACCAGGGGGAAGTATTTATCTAAAGGCTCATCGTGCAATTGAATCTTTATGCCTAGATAGAGAGGCGATGCATCTTAAAGATGAAATAATGCCAAAGTATGCAAGTTTAATTTACAATGGCTATTGGTTTTCTCCAGAAAGAGAGGCTTTGCAGGCACTGATTGATAAAACTCAAGAAAGAGTTGAGGGGATTGTGAGACTAGAGCTTTATAAAGGGAATGTAACAATCTTGGGTAGAGAATCTAAGAATTCTTTGTTTGATGCTGCTTATAGCACTTTTGAAGAAGATAGTGTTTATAACCAAAAAGATGCAGCAGGTTTTATTAAGTTGAATGCATTGCGCTTTATTATCGCAGGTAAAGCAGGTTTAAAAAAATAATTGGTTTAGTTGCTAAAAATAAATAAAAATCTTAGAATCTAGCTAGATTCTAAGAGATACTTTTAGAGTTGTTTTCTTCTTACTTGGATTAAAATCAATTTTTCTTTTTGATAAAAATATTTTATCCCTTGAGTATTTAAAAATACTCTTTTATAGGGTTATTAGTTTTTAGTTCTTTTAATGGTTGCTTGGATTTTAAAAGAAATAAGTGATAAAAGATTGTATGAGTTTAGTATTTTGTGGTTTGCTCTCACATAGATTATAAAAGTTTGTGTTTTTTTAGAGATTGCAAAGATGATGTGAAACCATAATTTATGATAGCTTTACCCCGGCCATCCCTCCATTTTTATACACACCTTATTGCCTTATTTAATCTAAAGTTTTTAATCTGCTCTTGACTGATAGCTACTCTCATCTTTTATAATTAAATGCTAATTTTTGTAGCTAATTTTAGTTGCTTGTGTTTTTTAGGGTTAAGACTAAATTTTTAAGGATAAAAAATGAAAAATATTTTACTTTTAAATGGTGCTAAGGTTTTTGGGGCTTCTGAGGGAAGAATTAATAATACATTGCATAATCTAGCCATAGAAGTTTTAAGTGATTTGGGTTATAAGATACAGCAAACTCATATAGACAAAGGATATATCCTTGAAGATGAGGTGCAAAAGATTTTAGATTCTGATGTGATGATTTATCAAATGCCTGCTTGGTGGATGGGGGAACCTTGGATTGTAAAGAAGTATATAGATGAGGTTTTTATGGGCCTTTATGGAAAGCTTTTTAGTGGAGATGGTAGAAGCAGGGATGATGAGAGTAAAAAATATGGCAGTGGCGGATTAAATCATCATAAAAAATATCTTTTCTCCATGACTTGGAATGCGCCACTAGAGGCTTTTATAGAAAAAAATCAATTTTTTGAAGGAGTGGGAATTGATGGAGTATTGTTTCATTTACATAAAGCACATCAGTTTATTGGAATGCAGGCTTTAGAGAGTTTTGCTTGCTTTAATGTGATCAAAGATCCACAGGTGCAACAATATAAGAAAGATTATGAAGCACATCTTAGAAAAATTTTTGGTTAAGGAAATCAATGGCATATACAATTATTGAAGTAGAAAGACAAACAGGCATCTCTTCGCATACCCTAAGATTTTGGATCAAAAAGGGTTTGTTTCCTTTTATTCAAAGAGATAAAAATGGTGTGAAATATTTTTCTCAAAGAGATATTGATTGGGCATTGTGGGTGGAGTGTTTGAGATCCATGCAAATGAGCTTAGAAGATATAAAAAAATATATTCTTTCAGCATCTCAAGGAATGGATAGCATCAAAGAGAGAAAAGAAATGCTCTGCAAACAGAGAAATAAAGTAAAACAACTGCTAAAAACCACTAAGAAATCCTTAGAGATGGTGGAGCACAAAATAAAGATTTATGAAGAAATGATACAAAGTGGTAAAGATTTATTAAATCCAGAAAGCAAGGATTATTATAAAAATCAAGAATGATCTTTAGCCTAAAAAGTTTTTAATCTACTCTTGACTGATAGCTACTCTCATCTTTTATAATTGTATTTTAATCCTTTAGTAAGTGAGTAAAAATGCAAAGTTTATTAGTTGATGGCAAAAGTTATGATGTAAGCAATGTGCCCGAAGATACCCCTATTTTATGGGTTTTGAGAGATTATTTAAATCTCACAGGGGCAAAATTTGGTTGTGGTGTTGGGTCCTGTGGTGCCTGCTCTATTTTATTAGATAATGAGGTAATAAGGGGTTGCTCTACTGCTTTAAAAGAAGCACAGGGAAAAGAAATAAAAACCATTGAAAATATTCAAGATAGAGAAATCAATCTTTTAAGAAAATACTGGATAGAAGAAGATGTTGCGCAATGTGGCTATTGCCAACCTGGGCAAATTGTCAATGCAGCAGGTCTTTTAAAAAGTAAAAAAAATCCTACAAAACAAGAAATTATTGAAGCAATGACTGGAAATTTATGTCGCTGTGGAACTTACAACAAAATTTTAAGTGCAATTGAAAAGACATCAAAGGAACTTGTATGAATAGGAGAGATTTTCTAAAATATACTTCAAGTTTATCAGGGGCTTTATTAGTTAGTTTTTACATACCATCAAAATCAAAAGCAGATGTGTTGCCACAAGATCAAAGCTTTAGGGCAAATGCTTTTATTGAAATTGCAAGGGATAATACTATTAGTTTTATGCTAGCTAATGTAGAGATGGGGCAGGGTGCTTATAGCGGAATTGCTACTTGTATTGCTGATGAGCTAGATGCAAAATGGGAAGAAATTATCTTTAAGCCAGCTCCTGTGGATCCTATCTATGCAGAACCTAGTTGGGGTTTGATGATCACAGGAGGATCACGCACTATCCGTAATAATCAAGAATATGTTAGAGGATTTGGTGCGACTTTAAGATTGATGCTAAAAATGGCCGCAGCAAAGAGACTAGGTGTAGCAGTCAAAGATTTAAAAACTAAAGATTCCTATGTAATTTATAAAGATAAGAAAATTGCATATGGGGATTTGATTGATGAGTTAAGGGTAATGCAAGTGCCACAGAATGCACCACTTAAAACCCCACAAGAATATAATCTTATTGGCAAACCAAATAAGCGTCATCCTCTTGAAGTGATGGAAAAAATTACAGGTAAAGCAAGGTTTGGAATTGATACAAGATTGCCTAATCTAAAATTTGCAGCCATTATACAACCTAGGGTTTTTGGAGCAAAGATAAAGAGTTTTGATGCTAAAGAAGCTTTAAAAATGGATGGAATCTTAAAGGTTAAGCGACTGCCTAACCAAAAAATTGCCATTATTGCCAATACCTGGTATCAAGCAAGAGAGGCATTACAAAAAGTTCAAGTTAATTGGGATGAGGGAGATTTTGCAAAGGTAAGCAGTGAAGATTTATATACCCAATATAAACAAATCTTACAAAGGCAGGATTTGCCTGTGATGAGAAAAGAAGGCGATAGCAATAAAGCCTTTAAAGAGGCCTATAAGGTTGTGAGTGCAGAATATTCTTTTCCCTTTTTAGCACATGCTCCTATGGAGCCACTAAATTGCACAATCCATCATCAAGGAGATAAGGCTTTAGTAGTGCTTGGGGGACAATTTCAGGGAATTTACAGGGATTTTTGTGCAAATATTTTAGGGGTTAAAAGTGAGAATGTGGAGTATCAAACCCCTTATCTTGGAGGAAGTTTTGGAAGAAGGGGAAGTATCAATAAAATGGAGTTAGACTGCATTGGTGATGCAGCCTATACTGCTAAAGATGAGCCCTATCCTATTATGACACTATGGAGTAGAGAGGATGATATCCAAATGGGTTGGTATCGTCCCTTGACACTTGCAAAAGTAAGAATTGCACTGAATAAAAAAGGAGAGATGACTGCATTAGAGGGGGCTGTCATCAATCAATCCCTAACAAAAGGCACATTATTTGAAAAAGCAAGTTTTGTAGATGGAATTGATCACACACAAAGAGAGGGATTAGAAAATCATCCCTATAGTATTGCAAGCCATAATTTGAGTGCTTTTTGTCCAGAATTGCCCATACCTGCTTTATGGCTTAGGTCTGTAGGGCACACGGTTTCTGCTCCTATTATTGAAAATATTATTGATGAAGCAGCATTTGCACTTGGTGAGGATCCTCTGGATTTTAGAATTAAAAATATTAAAAATCCTCGTTTTGTGAATCTATTAAAAAGAGTAGCCCAAAGAAGCAATTGGTATGAGAGAGAAAAAGGCAGTGGCTATGGTGTGGCAATTGCTGAGTCTTTTGGTAGTATCGTAGCTTGTGTGGTTAAGGTTTTGGTGCAAGATAAGGATTATAGGGTGCAAAAAATTTGGTTTGGGGTTGATTGTGGCTTTGCATTTAATCCCTTGGCAGTGGAACAACAAATGATTAGCGCGGCAAATTTTGCAATTGGCTATACAAAATATGCCAAAATAACGATCAAAAATGGTGCTACAGAGCAGGAGAATTTCTATGATTATTCCCTTAATACAATTGCAGATGCTCCTGATTTAATTGATGTATCCATTATCAACTCAGGAGATAAGATTGGTGGAATTGGAGAAGTGGGGGTTCCGCCTGTTTTTGCAGGAATTATCAACGCGCTTTATGATGCTACAAAGAAGCGTTATACGCATTTTCCGGTGGTATTATAATGTTTATCCACAGGCGTTTTTTAGATTTTTTTTATCAAGCTAAAGCCACTCAACTTGATTTGGTTTTGGTGCAAGTAAGTAGAACCAAAGGTTCTACTTTTGCAAAAAAAGAAGATTTGATGATTTTTAACTCTCACTTAGATTCTGAGGGATGTTTAGGAGGCAATACACTTTGTGAAAAACTGAAGCAGTTTGCTAAATTAGCCCTAGAAACAAAAAAACCACAAATCTTTGTAAATTCTCCAAAAGATACAACGCACGGGGAAACTGAGTTTGTAATTACACCTTATTTTTTTAAAGAAGACTATAATCATTTGGAAAAATTTTTAGGACAAAATTTTTGGGTTTTAGTTTTTGGAGGTGGGAGTATTTCCACAGCTTTTTTGGAGCTTGCAAGGTTTATGGGATGGCGTATCTGTCTAATTGATACAAAGAGAGATAAAAAAAGTATAGCACTTAGTGATTCTTTTATTTTCCTAAAAGAATCTGAAGAAATTTTTGATCTTTCTTTGAGAATTTATCATAGTGCAGTCATTTTAAATCATTGTGCCAAAGAAGAAAAAAGCTATATTACAGCCTTAGTGCAAAGCCCCATTAGATATATTGGAATCATGGGGAATAAAACTAGAATGCAAAAAATGTTAAAAGATCTAGATTTATTAGAGGATAAAAGAATCTTTGCACCTATAGGGTTAGATTTAGGAAAAGGAGATGCTTATACAATAGCTCTTTGTATTTGTGCACAAATACAAAAACTAAAAGGAGAAAAATGGATATTTTAGAGAGAGATTTAAAAGGTGAATTGGTGAGTACAGATGATAAAGATTTTTATAAGATTTTAGAGATTATCACACAGACACAAAAACTCATAAGTAAGCTCAATACGGGGTATCACGAACCCAAAAAAGTAAGAGAGATTTTTTCTCAAATTATTGGCAAGGATGTGGATCCTTCTGTATGGATTTTGCCTCCATTTTATACAGATTTTGGTCGCAATATTGAAGTTGGAAAAAATTTTTTTATGAATTCGTGTTGCACCTTGATGGATAGGGGTGGAATTTATATTGGTGATGATGTTTTTATTGCTCCTAAGGTTAATCTCACCACCATTAATCATGATTTTAATCCCTATAATCGTCGTGCTACCTTTTGTAAGCCCATTGTAATTGAAGATAGGGTTTGGATAGGTATTGGTGCAACAGTTTGTCCAGGCGTAAGAGTTGGAGAAAACTCTATCATTGGGGCTGGAAGCGTTGTAACTAAAGATGTTCCTAAAAATAGTATTGTAGGTGGCAACCCTGCTAGAATCATTAGAAAAATAGATTGTGTGCCACATAGAGAAAAGATTGAAACAAGATAATTTAGCCATACTAATTCTTGCAGGAGGGTTATCCAAGAGATTGGGCTATCCCAAGCAATTGGTGGAATATCAAGGTCAGAGCCTTTTGCAAAATTCTATTGTAAAATCTCTAAGTGTATGCAAGAATGTATATGTGCTTTTAGGCAATATGTTTGAAGAGTGTAAAAAACAAAGTCAGGGTGCAAAGATTATTTATCATCAAGATTATGATAAGGGTATAGGTAGCTCAATTAAGGCAGGGGTGAGGGAGCTATTAGATTTTGATTTTATACTTATTACCCTTTGTGACTACCCACTCTTGCCACAGGAGCATTTAAGGGCTTTGATAGATCATAGGGACACTCAAAAAATTACAGCAACTCTTTGTGATAATTTTTTATCCTCACCTGCAATTTTTCCTAAGAAAATTTATCCCTTGCTTTTAGAATTAGAGGATAAAAAAGGAGCAAAGACAATCATTCAAAATAATCCTAATATTCCCGTAAAACTTGATAAAAAATATCTTTTAGACATTGATACAACAGAAGATATAAAAAGACTTTCTAGTCTAATTTAATCTAGCACCAAATATAAGTTTTTAAAAGAATATTTTATAAATACACCTGAGATATTACCACTTAGATTAGATTTTTTAGTCCAAATCACACTTCTTTATTCGGAATCTTTTTCTTGACTGATAGCTACTCTTATCTTTTATACTTTTGCTTTGTGATCTTTTTTAGTAAGTTGGCTTAAAGTTTAGCTTGATAATACTTTTAACTAAGCCATTTTGGAGCAATAGAATAAAAAATATTTTATATTTGTGTTTTTATGATGATAGGTGTAGCAAATGATTATTTTGTGCGTGTAGCAGAGATTATTGTTGATGTGAAGTATTTACAGGATTATAAAAAATTACTAAAAGAGGGGGTAGAAGCTTCGATGAAGCTTGAGGATGGGGTGATTTTACTTTATCCTGTCGTTGATAGACAAAGACCAAATTATTTTTATGTACTTGAAATTTATGCAAATAAAAAAGCTTATCAACAACATATTAAGACAGATCATTTTTTAAAGTATAAAAGAGAGACTGAGCATATGGTTTTAAAATTAGAATTGATTGATGTAAATCCACTTGTGTTTGTGAAAAGTTTTAAAAGATAAGTCAAAAAATCACAGACCACCAAATCTACGATTTCTAATCTTGTATTGTTGAATGATCTCTTCTAGTTCTTTGGAAGTAAAATTTGGCCATAAGGTTTTAGAAAAATATAGCTCTGCGTAGCTTGATTGCCACAGTAGAAAATTTGAAATTCTTTGCTCCCCTCCTGTTCTAATTAATAAATCCACATCAGGGACGTTATGGGTATCAAGGTTTTGTTGGATGCTTTGCTCAAGATTTTCTAAATCATAGCTTTGGTTTAAAATCATTTTTTTAAAACATCTTGCAATTTCGTTTCTACTTCCGTAGTTTAGAGCAAGACATTGGGTAAGATTGTTAAAAGATTTTGTACATTCTTCAAGATCTAATATCATTTCTTTTAAAGGAGTGCTAAAAGAGGATAAATCCCCGATTGCCTTAAACTGAATTTGATTTTGTAAATATGTGGTTTTTTCTTTTTTTAAATATTGCAGTAAAAGCTTCATCAAAAAATCTACTTCTTTTTTGGGGCGTTTCCAATTTTCTGTAGAAAATGCATAGAGTGTTAAATAGGAAATGGAATTTTTTGCACACCATATAGTTATATCTCTTACAATTTTTGCACCTGCTTTATGGCCTTCTGATCGGCTTTTATTGTGATCTTGTGCCCATCTTCCATTTCCATCCATAATAATTGCAAGATGTGTTAATGGGTTCACCTTGCCTCCTTATGCTCTTTTTTAGTGTGAATGGGATTGTATCAAAAATAATATAAAGCTATTCTCTTATGTTATCTAGAACTTAAAATAACTATAAAGATTCTATTAAAACCATACAAAATGATAGAATTACAAAAAGTAAAAAAATGTATTAATACCAATCAAATAACTAATTGCTAGATTTAAAACCCTAATAGACCTTTAGGAAATTAGTGGTTGTATGATTGGGATTGTGATGAAAGGATATGTTTGAAGGTTAGTGTTTTTGGAGGAGGTGCTTGGGGTAGAGCACTTGCATATGCTTTTAGTTTTAAAAATGAAGTTGGAATTGTCTCAAGGCAAGATCTTAGTTTATTTTTAGATTCTTTACATATGAGATATCCAATTAAACAAATTGATTTTAAGGAATCTTTAAAAAGTGATTTGTTTGTCAATGTAATCACGACAACAGCCTTGAGGGAGTGGTTTAGGCTTCATCAAATTCCCAGAGATTCTAAGATGCTTTTTGCTTGTAAGGGGATAGAGGCAAGTACTGGATCTTTTGTTAGTGATATTGCTTATGAGTTCTTGGATGCAAAAAACCTCTGTTTTTTAGCTGGGCCTTCTTTTGCCAAAGAAGTAATGCAGTCTCTTCCCTGTGCTCTCTCCATACATACTCAAAATAAAGAGGTGGCTAAAGAGTTTGCAGACTGCTTTCCTGGTTTTATTAAAGCATATATTAAAGATGATATAGTAGGTGGAGAAATAGCAGGTGCATATAAGAATGTTATTGCTATTGCAAGTGGAATTTGTGATGGATTAAAACTAGGAAACAATGCAAGAGCCTCACTCCTGTCAAGGGGGCTGATTGAGATGAATCGCTTTGGAGAAGCCTTTGGGGCTGATATACAAACTTTTTTAGGTTTATCAGGAGCTGGTGATTTATTCTTGAGTGCAAGCTCGAATCTATCAAGAAATTATCGTGTTGGTATGGGACTTGCACAGGGTAGGGATATCAAAGAGATTCTAGAAGACCTTGGGGAAGTTGCAGAGGGAGTAAAAACTACTGAGGCTATTGTAAAAATTGCTCAAGAAAAAGAGATTTATACACCCATTGCAAATGAAGTTTATAAGATTTTGAATAAACAAAGTTCCCCGCAACAAAGTCTTGAAAGGTTAATGCGATAGTGCAAAAATTACTTTGGCTATGTTTGGTTTTATGCGTTTTTCTAGCACTCTTGTTTAATGGTTCTAATTTTTCTTATCTAGATGGAATTCAAAATGTTTTCTTGCATTTATTTTATCAACAGGAGCTAGATTCTAATGGAATGGTGCTTTATGAGATTAGACTACCTAGGATTTTTTTAGCTCTTCTTGTGGGGTCAAGTTTGGCAGGCTGTGGTGCCATAATGCAAAATATTTTTAGAAATCCATTGGTTGATCCATTTTTACTAGGAATTTCATCAGGTGCAGCCCTTGGATGTGCCTTGTGTATAGGTTTTTTTAATGGATATGGAGTGGGCTTTTTTGCTTTTGTAGGCGCAATGCTTGCAGCCTTTTTAATCCTAATTTTTTCTGGTCTTTTAAAACAATCACAAATTTCTTTGGTTCTTGTTGGGATTATTTTTTCCTCATTTTTGGGGGCAGTTTCTGGATTAATTAAATATTTTGTGAGCCCTGAAAAGGCTCAAGCTATTGTGATTTGGCTTTTAGGAAGTTTGTCTCTAGCAACTTGGAAGGATGTTTTTTTGCTTCTAGGTGTAGTGATAATTTGTTTTACTCCTCTTTTTTTATTGCGCTTTAGAATCAATATGCTTGCTTTGAGTGACTTGGAGTGCTTGAGCTTAGGAATCAACCCAAAGACTTTAAAGATTATTTGTATTTTGCTTATTAGTTGTATTTGTGGAGTTGCTGTAAGTGTGAGTGGGACTATTGGCTGGATTGGTCTTATTGTTCCACATTTTGCCAGAATCTTTGTAGGTTCTAATATGAAGGTTTTATTGCCAAGTAGTATGTTACTTGGCGCTATCATCTTGCTTTTTATGGATTTTTTGGCTAAAAATATTACAACAAGTGACTTGCCTGTAGGAGCTTTATCAGCAATTGTTGGAGCCCCACTCTTTTTATTCTTTTTGCTTTTAAGGAAGCATTAATGCACTGCTTTAAGGTCAATAATCTCTATGTAAGTCGTGATAAAAAGAAAATATTACAAGGTGTTAATTTAGAGATTTTTTCTTCCCAGCTTACGGCAATTTTAGCTCCAAATGGAAGTGGAAAAACGACTTTAATGGAGGCTATTATTGGAGGCATTAGACTTGATGATGGAAGCATTTTTTATGATGAAATAGATGTTTTAAAGCTCTCTTGCTTACAGCGCTCTAAAATTATTGCATTTATTCCACAGAATTTTGAATGTGTTTTTGACTATAGTGTTTTGGATTTTGTTTTACTAGGAGGAAATAACGAACTAAAATGGTATGGGAATCCAGATAAAAAACTCTTGGAACAAGCAGAGCTTCTTTTAAAAGATTTGGGAATTCTAAGCTTAAAAAATCAATCATTGAATGCTTTAAGTGGAGGGCAAAAACAAATGGTATTGCTTGCTAGGGCACTGCTTCAAAAAAGCAAAGTTTTGTTTTTAGATGAGCCTACCGCTTGGCTTGATTTAAAAAATCAAAGTCTCTTTTTTGAGATTTTAAAAGAAAAAATCAAAGAAAATAATCTTTGCGCACTTATCAATATCCACGACCCTAATCTTGTTTGTAAATATGCAGAGAGGGTTTTTATGCTAAGGAATGGAAAGAATTTTTGTGATGGAAGCATCAAAGAAACAATGACGCAAGAAAATCTTACCCAACTTTATGGGTTACCTGTTTGGGTAGAGCAATTATCTTCTCAAGTTATTGTGCTGACCTAGATTTTGGAATCTTTTTTGCTTCATTATTTGGTAAATAAAACCAAAGGATAAAAAATGATGCGTTCTTTGTATTCTGCAACTACTGGTATGCTTGGACAGCAGTTACAGATAGATACCACTTCAAATAATATTGCAAATGTTAATACTGCAGGCTATAAAAAACAGCGTGCAGAATTTAATGACTTGTTTTATCAAACTATGCAATATGCCGGCACAGCAACAAGTGAAAATACTATTTCTCCAACAGGGATTGAAGTAGGTCTTGGGGTGCGTGCAGGGGCTATTACAAAAATGTTCTCTCAAGGCAGTCCAAAGGAGACAGAAAATAATTTAGATGTGGCTATTACAGGGAAGGGATTTTTTCAAATCCAGCTTCCAGATGGTACCATGGCATATACAAGAAGTGGTAATTTTAAACTTGATGATAATGGAAATGTGGTAACTTCAGAAGGGTATTTATTGGTTCCACAAATTACTATTCCACAAGATGCAACACAAATCAATATTGGTAATGATGGAACTGTAAGTGTGGTTCAGGGTAATCAGGGTGTAAGCAATATACTAGGACAAATTGAATTGGCAAATTTTATCAATCCTGCAGGACTTCATAGTCTTGGAGACAATCTTTATATTAATACAAATGCTTCAGGAGATCCTATTGTGGGTGTTGCAGGAACCAATGGAATGGGTCAGCTTAAACAAGGTTTTTTAGAGCTTAGTAATGTGAGGTTGGTGGAAGAAATGACAGATCTTATAACAGGACAAAGAGCTTATGAAGCCAACTCAAAATCCATTCAAACAGCAGATGCAATGTTACAAACTGTGAATGGATTAAAGAGATAATTAAGACTTAAATAGGGATTCTAATGCATCAAGACTAAGCTTAGTTGCACTAGGATTCTTGTCATGATTTTGATGAGAATCAATTTCTTGAATTTCTATTTCATAACCTGTAATCATTGAGGCTAATCTAATATTTACTCCATTTTTACCAATTGCTTTACTTTTTTGATCTGACATGACTTTCACAGTTGCTTTTGAAGTCTCTTTATTTACTTGGACACTGATAATATTTGCAGGAGCTAGGGCTTTAGTTAGGAAAATTTCTGGAACATCAGAGTATTCAATACAATCAATACTTTCTCCACAAAGTTGTTTGCTAACAGCATTAATTCTAACTCCCTTAACTCCAACGGTAGAGCCTATTGGATCTATTTTTGGATTGTTTGAAAATACTGCAACTTTTGCTCTATCTCCGGGGATTCTCGCAGTTTTATAAATATTTACTTCGCCATCTTTAATTTCAGGCACCTCTAGTTTTAAGAGTTCTTCCAACATTCTTGGTGTAGTTCTTGATAATTCAATCCGTATTCCATTTTTATCCATTCTAACGCTTTTTAAGATAGTAGTAACACTGTCGCCTACTTTAAATTTTTCACCTTTTATTCTATTTTTTAAAGGAAGGAAGGCTCTAATCTCATTAATTTCAATAAAGGTTGTTTCTTCAGAATCTACCTCTAAAACAACCCCACTTACCAAGCTTCCTAATTTTTCTTTAAAGCTTTTAAAGAGTTGCTCTTCAATGGTGCGTTGTAAATGAAACTCTAAATCCTTGAAAATTCTATTGACTGCACTGCGACTCATATTCTCCAGGGTTAATTCTGATTTAATCATATCCCCAATGTTTAAAGTCTCATCAATTTTTTTTGCTTCACTTATTCCTATGAAGTTTCGTAAGCCTTCTTGAAGCATTGGGGCATTATCTTCGCATACATTGAGATTGTGAATTAATTTTAATGTTCTTTCTTTTTGATTTTCTTCCACACTATAATCAATATCTTCACCAATCTCTTGTTTTGCCGTCTTGATAATAAGATTTTTTACAATATCTAATACCAAGTCATTGGGGATACCCTTTTCATAGGAGAGAATCTCGATTATGTCTAATATTTTTTCCATAATTAAAATATCCTTATATTATTTTTTTCTAAAACCTGATACTCTAACTTTTTGATTTTTAAACAGAGTCTGAATCTTTTTTGGAGTTCCGCTTTAGTGAAACTCCAAGGAGTATGTTTGGATTATATCAAAAACAAATTAACTTGATATTCCACTGCAATACTATATTTTGTTTTTTAACTTTTAAGGTTATAATTTCATTTTATTTAAACTAGACTGCATGGAGTGATTTTATGGAATTAAAACTCGCATTAACAAGTAAGAATTCAAAAGAGCAGGTTATTACTTTAGATGATATGCTAGAGCAAGCTATTGGTGAGAAATTTTTTTATCTTGATAAGGAAAATAAAGAGAAGGATTTGCAAAAGGTGATTAAAACTTTTGCTAGTAAGAGACGATCAGCAAAATTAAATAAAGTTTTTTTTGGGTTAGATGAAAAAGATTTTATTTTTGAGCTACATATAATTTAAAAGAGAAGTCTAGTAAATGAAACTTTATATCGAGACTTTAGGTTGTGCGATGAACACTCGCGATAGCGAGCATATGATATCAGAATTGCAAAAAAAAGAGGGTTATGTCCTTACTGATTCTCCTAAAGATGCGGATTTGATATTGATTAATACTTGCAGTGTGCGTGAAAAGCCAGAAAGAAAACTATTTTCTGAGATTGGGCAATTTGCTAAGATAAAAAAACCAGATGCTAAGATAGGTGTATGTGGTTGTACAGCAAGTCATATGGGGGAGCAGATTATTAAAAAAGCCCCTCATGTAGATTTTGTGCTAGGTGCAAGGAATGTGTCAAAGATTACAGAAGTAATCCATAGGCCAAAAGCCGTAGAAGTGTCTATTGATTATGATGATAGTACTTATGTTTTTGATATCGCTAGAAACACCGGAGTAAAGGCTTTATTAAATATTTCTATTGGTTGTGATAAAAAATGTGCTTATTGTATTGTTCCTCATACTCGTGGTAAGGAAATTTCTATTCCTTTGGATTTATTATTAAATGAGGCACATAAGCTTGTTGAAAATGGGGTCAAAGAGATTATGTTGCTTGGACAAAATGTAAATAATTATGGAGTGAGGTTTTCTCAAGGACACCCAAAGGTTAATTTTAGTAATCTTTTAAGGGAGATGGGAAAAATTGAAGGGTTGGAGCGCATACGCTTTACTTCCCCGCATCCACTACATATGGATGATGAATTTATAGAGGAATTTGCATCAAACCCCAAGGTATGCAAGTCTATACATATACCATTGCAAAGCGGTTCTACAAAGGTTTTAAAAGCAATGCGTAGAGGATATACAAAAGAATGGTATTTAAATCGTGTTGCAAAGATAAAGCAATTGGTTCCCAATGTTGGAATTAGCACAGATATTATCGTGGGATTTCCTACAGAAGAAGAGGCTGATTTTCAAGATACACTTGAAGTTTTGGAGGCTGTGAGATTTGATACTCTTTATAGTTTTGTTTATTCTCCAAGACCCCATACAGAATCTGCTAGTTGGGCTGATAATCTGAGAGTTCCACAAGAGGTTGCAACACAAAGATTAGCACAACTGCAACAAAGACATAAAGAGATTTTGCAAGAGGATTCTCAAAAAGAAATTGGCAGGGAACATATTGTTTTAATAGAAAATCATAAAAATAGCCAAAAAGAGGTTTTTTCAGAGGGTCGTAGCGATAATGGCAGGCTGATTAGATTGGAAAATGAAGTTTTGCCATTAGGAGATCTGATAAAAGTAGAAGTAATTGCTACAAACGGTGGAAGTTTGATAGGTAGAAGCAAGAAATGAAATTCTCTTTAAGGCGAAGGGTAATTTTATTGCTTTTACCACGTTTGATGTGGTTTTTAATGTGGGCTGTTTATCTTACTTGTAGAAAACGCTTTCATATTTCACAAGAACTGGAAACAACAAATTGTATTGCTACATTTTGGCATGGTGAGTTTTTGATGCTCCCCTTTGCTTACCTAAAACTTCGCAAGCAACCAAAAATATTTGTTATCACTAGTAAGCATTTTCACGGTGAATTGATTGCTAGGGTTTGCCATTGTTTTGGATTTAAAACAATCAGGGGATCAACAAATTATAATGGAGTAGATAGAGGGGGCATGAAAGTCTTGTTGGAATCTTTTAAAAAGCTTAAGCAAGGTTGGGATATGGGAATTACTCCAGATGGACCAAAAGGTCCTTATCACAGTATTGCAAGTGGTGTCATTGTGATGGGACAAAAAACAGGGATTCCTTTGAGCGCATTTAGAGTAAAAAGCCAGAGTTTTTGGGAACTAAAGACTTGGGATAGATTTCAAATTCCAAAACCCTTTAGTAAGATTGAGTTTTTTTTGTCCCAACCTTTTGTTTTAGAGAGTATGTTAAGCGAACAGGAAGCTAGGGCAAAAATCTATGAAAAAATGCAAGCTTTATGATAGAATCATTGCTATTTACGACTAAATAGGGATTTAGATGTTTGGCTTAAATAAAATTATTAGACCTTTTTTTTCTAATGTTTTTATTGCTGTTAATATAGATGAAAATCTCTGTTTTGTGAAGGTTTTGCGCCTTAAGGAAGGCAGGGTCATAGAAGATTTTGACAGAGAGTTTAAAATTATAGGCGATGAGTTGCCTGTTGAAATGATTAAGTTTATAAAAAATTACAAAAGACGCTTTCCTTTTTCTTATGTAGGAGTGATTTCAAAGACCTATAATCAAGGGGTTTTTCATATTAAAAAACTAGATGAAATATATAAGATAGGTATTGAGCCTAGTGAATGTAGGGTTTTGAAATTTAAGAATTGGTGTGCATATATTAAAAGACATGAAATCATAGAGACACAGAGATATTTTTCTCGTTTTGGGGGAGTTGATTTTATTTTTTCACCCTTTATTCTTGCATTCTTGCATATTCAAAAGGAATTGGATCAGAGTTTTAAACTTTATGTTTTGTATGAAAGAAGCAATATTGCCTTATTTATTGCAAATGAAGCAGGGGTTTATTTTGGTGGATATTTTATGGTTGAAGGAGAAGTGGGGAGGCAGGTTAGTGATATTGGCCAGATAGTTGAAGAGGAGAGAGGTGCGTTGCAAGATGACCCTTATTCATTAGATGAGTTTGAGAATCTAGATCTTGGGTTTATTCAAGATGAGGATGAAGAGGATGCTGAGGTGGATCAGAATAAAGATGCTAATCAGACTATTGATGATATTACCAAGGCTTCGATCATTGTAAATATTATTCAAAGCTCTTTGAATGAGTTTTATACTAATGATTTTTATGATGAAAATTTTGTTGAAGAAATTATTTTTTTAGATAATGTAAAAATGTCTTCAGAGATGTTAACTTATATTCAAAATGTTACAATGCTTGAGACAAAAAGACAACACTTTTTCCTTCAAGAACAATTGTTAATGCTAATACAAAAGGAATTTGGAAACAAATAATGCAATATAGTTTTACTCTTGCACAACCCAAGCGCATCTTTAGTAAGATTGTAAAGATTTGGTGGTTTTATATTTTTATAAGTGTTGGTTTGATGGTGGGGTTTGTATTAAATCTGCAAATGCAAACAAGGGTTGCATTAAAAAATAGCAGTGAAATGGAACAAAAGCAAGAATTTTATCAACAACAAACCCAAAAAATTTTAACAAATAGAAAGAGATTGGAATATCAATTATTGGTGATTAAGAATGATATCACAGATAATATGGTAATTAAAGATGCAATTGAGAATTTATTAAACTTAATTCCAGATCAAATTACAATTAGTCTTGTTGAAATTAAGGAGCAATCTTTGATTATCAAGGGCAATACTCCTTCAAAAGAAGTGTTTAAATATCTGCTTCAAGATCCTTTAAAGGCAATCTTTGGTAAAAGCAAAGTAAGTTTTTTTATGCTCTCAAATGGTGGATATGAATTTGTTTCAGAAAGTTTGACAGAACAGTCTTTTATAAGCAATATTCAAGAGGTTGATTGATGGAAAATAAGCCTAAAATAAAAAGAAAATGGTATGTAGATTTAGACCCTGAGCTTGTGATTAAAAATCTATTATTTTTTTCTCTTTATTGCTTAATTTTAATTTTTTCTTTTAATTATTTTATTTTACCTTCCATTAAGGATTATAAGCTTGCAATTCTTGATGAAAAGAAACAAAAACTAGTTTATAACACCGTCTTGAGCAACTTTAATAAAACACAAGGTGGCTTTTCTTTACTTAAGCAAAGAAATGAAAAATTTTTAGAAACATTAGAAGTCAGTGTCACCAGCCAAAAAATCCATGATTTTTTATTGGAATTTTTTGAAGATGTTGTGATTACAGGTCATCAGAGTAAAGAAAATCAAGAAAAGAATTTCTTAGAAACAGATTTTGAAATCCAAGCTAAAGCCAAAGATTTACAGGCAATACAAATTTTCTTTAATGCACTTAAGGATTCTCCAATCAATTTAAGAGTAAGTATCCCTTTTGTCATCCAAAAGCAAGAGAAAGGTTTTTTTGTCGCCTTTAAATTAAAAAATAAAAAAAATACTTATAAATTATTGCAGTAGATTTTTTAATTAATTATTTAATTTTGTTTGCTAGAAAAATTGATTTTTTTTTGAAAAATTCGTAAAATTTACGCATTTAAAATATCAATCATTGGTAAAAGGAGAAAGTAATGAAAAGGGTTATGTTGACTTTGAGCATAATGGGCGCTATCAGTTTAAATGCTTCAAATTTAAAAGATTTTGTAGAAAATGCAACATTAGATGGATATGCTAGGGGTAAATACCTTTTCTCAGAGGGTGAGGATGGCTATGGAAAGGGATATCAAATCTTTCTTAGACCTAATATTACTTCAGGCGAGATTTATGGTTTCAGCTTTACAGGAGGTATCTTTTTTGCAAGGGGCTCTAATGCTCCTGATGGAAACCAGTCAGATGATGCAATTGGTGGAAGCAGAACTTTTAAGCCTTCAAACTTTTTAGACTTTTTTAATGTTAGCAATCTCTATGTAACAAAAAGATTTGAAAAAGCCAAGACAATGCTAAGAGTAGGAGCTATGCAAATTAATACTCCACTAAATAATACTTCAGGATGGGGTGATAGAGGTATTGGGGTAATGGCTACCAATAAAAGTATAGAAGGAATGGAGTTTTTTGCATCTGTATATGATTCTTGGATGACAGATAATATTCAGATTCAAGTTAAACAAACTAGTGGTTATGGCATTGGCAATGAACTTGTTATTTTTGGTGCGAAGGGTAATTTTGAATCTGTAGGGTTGAAAGATTTAAGTGCAACTTTGTATTATGCTTATGCTGACAGGCTCTTTGATATGATGCTTTTTGGAGATGTTGGCTATGAGTTTAGTTTAAGTAATATCAAATTAAAGGTGTTAGGACAGATTGCTAGCACAGTAATGAATGATAAGCCAAATTTTAGATCAGGCAATACCACGCTATCAGATGGGTATTTTACAAAAGGAATTCAAAAACTTGGCTCTGGGCTTGATTATGCAAAAACTAGGGGAATGTATAACTTGCAAGTTAGCGTAAATGTAGCAGGCTATAGTGGCAATATTGGATATGCAGGTAGTTTTGGTGAGGGTTATGGTGCAATGCTTGATGGGCAAGGATCATTAAGTATAGGAGGACAGCTTTGGAGTTCTATAGTGCCTGGAAGTCAAGCTGGATTTGGATGGACAGGTGTAGGTGGTATAAAAAATACTGATATTATTGTAGCTTATAGCACTCATAGCTATAAGATTGATAAATGGAAAGTCGGACTTGATTTGGTGTATGTGGGTGGTAACAATAGGATGCCTTATATGAGTCGAGGTAGTGGAAAAATTAGTGCAGCGAATGATACGGGATACTCTGTTGTTGGGAATTCAACCACCAAAACAAGAAATGCAAACATTTTTGAAATTTCTCCACAAGTTACTTATCAATTTACTAAGGAGTTTAGTATGAATCTAACCTTTTCTCAACTCTTTGGTGATATGCAATTAAGTAGGACTGTGGTAACATTGCTTTATAATTTTTAATGGATTGCTTGGGCTTTAATTTTTCTTTTGAACCTAATGCCTGCGAAGCTTGTGGAGGGAAGTGTTGCACAGGTGAGAGTGGTTATATATTTTGTTCCATTTCTGAAATGGAACAAATCAGTGCTTTTTTAAATCTCTCATTTGATGAATTTACACAAAAATATGTTAAAAGGGTGGGATATAAATTCTCGCTGATTGAGAAGCCTTATTTTGATGGCTATGCTTGTGTTTTTTTTGATGAGAAAACAAAAAGATGTAAAATTTATGAGGTACGACCAAAGCAGTGCAGAACTTTTCCATTTTGGGATAGCTTTAAAGACCAAAAGGGAGAAGATTATAAAATGTTATTAAAAATGTGTTTAGGAATAAGGCTTGATAAAGATTCTTAAGAAGATTTTGTTTTTGTTGTTTTTGTCTTTATTGAATGCATCTCAGCAGGAAGATTTACAAATAGCCCTTGGTGGAGATATGCTTGCAAGGGGTAATTTTAATGAAGCAAAAGAAATCTATCAAAAACTTTATAATAAAACCAAATCAAGTGCATTGGCAAGGCAGATTGCAATTGCAAGCGCTTCTGCTGGAGATTTGAGTTCGGCTTTTCAATATGCACTTATCTATCGTAATGAAACAAAAGATACAAAAGATCTTCTGACAAGTAAAATTGTTGCAGATAGTTATATTAAATCAGGAGAAATTCAAAAGGCTATTGTTTTATTAGAAAATATCAAACAACAAGAAGAATCCCCCATAGTAGATAATATATTAGGCACCTTGTATCTTAATCAAAAGCAATTTGATAAAGCTTTGGGACTTTTAAAAAAGTACTATGACTTTTCAAAGGATGAGGAGGCATTAAAAAAAATACTTGCTGTTTATGTATCTAAAAATCAAAATCAGGCTGTTATAGATACTTTGGCCGAAGCGTTGGAAAAAAATTGGTGTAGTGAGGATTTATGCACCAAGGCAATTGAAATTTTTAATCAATTTGATGCAAATGACAGGGCTTATACTATTTTTAGGAATGCATACCAAGAGAAGCCTACAATGGAAAATGCAAAATATTATCTTCAAGTTTTAATCAATCAAAAGAAATTCCTGCAAGCAGAAGAAATTGCAAAAAATTTCCCCTTTGATAGAAGATTGTTGCTTGATTTATACATTGCACAAAATAAGTTTCAAGATGCTTCACTTCAGGCTAGAAGAATTTATGAGGAGCATAATGAAGCAAAATTCTTAGCATGGAGTGCTATTTATGCTTATCAGGCAAAGAAAGATTTTGCTAAAGAGGAGTTGGATAAAATTCTTGGAGATTTGGAGAAGGCAATCAATGATCGAGATATGCAGCGTCAGGTAAATAAGGAAAATCCAAGCAACGAAGATGCTTTCTTTTATAATTTTTTAGGTTATTCACTTATTGAACATGGATATGATATACAAAGAGGTATTTCTTTGGTAAAAAAAGCACTTAAAATAGCACCAAATTCTATTGTATATATAGATTCCCTTGCTTGGGGGTATTATAAGATGGGTGATTGCACACAAGCTCAAAGTATTTTTGCAACAATTCCAAAGGATCAAATTAAACAGGATAAAGATTTAAAAGAGCATTTTGAACTTATTGGCAAATGTCGTTAATAATATTTAGTTTAATTATTTTTTAATATTTTTTTTGATAAAAGAGAAAGTTTGAATTTTTTAGGAGGTTAGAATGTCTTTATTGATAAATGAAGAGTGCATTGCGTGTGATGCTTGTAGGGAGGAATGTCCAAATAGCGCAATTGAGGAAAGTGATCCTGTATATATGATTGATCCAGATTTATGTACAGAGTGTGTTGGGTATTATGATGAACCAAGTTGTGTTGCCGTGTGTCCAGTTGATGCGATTATTCCAGATCCAGATAATATAGAGAGTATAGAGGAGTTAAAATATAAGTTTGAGCAATTAAACCAAGGTGAGTAATGGCAAAAATAACCACAGTTATTGATATTGGTTCAAATTCTGTTCGTATGGCTATCTTTAAAAAGACAAGTCGCTTTGGATTTGCTTTAATTTATGAATTAAAATCCAAGGTTCGTATCTCAGAGGGTAGCTATAATGCTAATGGATTTTTGCGGGAAAAACCAATGCAAAGAGCAATTAGCGCACTAAAAGAGTTTAAAAAAATTGCAAAAATCTATAAAAGTAGAAAAATATTTTGTATTGCAACAAGTGCAGTTAGGGATGCTCCAAATGCAAGGAATTTTGTTCAAAGGGTGGATAAAGAGTGCGGTATCAAAGTAAAAGTTATTGATGGTAAAAAAGAGGCTTTTTTTGGTTCGATTGCTTGTGCCAACTTGTCCCATAAAAGAGATGGGATTATGGTGGATATTGGTGGAGGAAGCACAGAGTGTGCCTTGATTAAAGATGGAAAGGTGCAGGATGTGGTTTCTTTAAATATTGGAACAATTAGATTAAAAGAACTTTTTTTTGATAAGAAAGTGGAGCTAAAAGAAGCAAAAAAATTTGTGCAAAATGCTCTTGAGATTCTTCCAGATTCTTTTAAGCACCAAAATATTTTTGGAGTTGGTGGGACAATCAGAGCACTTGCAAAGCTGATTATGAAGCAAATTAATTATCCCATAGATTTGATACATGGTTTTGAAATTGATGTCCAAAGGTATATTAAGTTTATTGATAAGATTGTTAGAGCCAGGGAAGATAAATTAGATGATTTTGGGATAGCAGAAGAGCGATTGGATAATATTCAAGGTGGGCTTTTGATCCTATTAATGTTAATAAAATGCTTTGGGACTCAAACAATTACCACTTGTGGCACAGGTATTAGGGAAGGAGTCTTTCTTGCAGATTTGTTGCGATCTCACCGCCATATAATCCCAAATAATATAAATCCTTCCCTACAATATGCAATGGATTCTTTTAATCTTGATAAGCAGTGTTTAATGATTAAAAAGATAGCCTTGAAACTTTTTGATCTACTACGGATGGATTTTAATTTAAATGATGATGATAGAAAAATCCTACGCGATGCTAGTTTGCTTTCTCAAATTGGAACTTGCATAGATTTTTACCATACAAATAAGCATAGTGCATACTTTGCAAAGTATGTATTAAATTATGGTTTTTCGCATTATCAAAGAGTGATTATTTCTTTACTCATCACTTTTTCTGATAAAAAAATTCCAAAAGATTCTGACATTCAAACTTACCAAGGATTAGGGCTTGAACTACCAACTCTGCAAATTTTAAGTTTTATTTTAAGTCTTGCTAAAGTTTTAGAGATTTCTTATGATAATTCAATAGGTATATCATATCGCCAGAATCAATTGATTCTTTCAGGAGCTAGTAGTAATTTTATCTTGATGGAAAAGGTTGGAAAATTAGCACGCCCAAAAGATATTTCCATTGTTTTTGAGTAGAGTATATGAAAATTGCTATTATACGATTATCAGCCCTTGGAGATATTATTATCAGCGCCTCTTTTGTTTCTTGTTTAAGAGAATTATTTACAGATCTTAAAATTGATTGGTATGTTGATGAGCGTTTTTCTTCTATTTTAAATTCTCAAGAAAATTTTTCACTCAAGGTACTCCCACTAAAGCGTTATTTAAAGTCTTTTAATTTATTGGGAATAAAAAGAGAATACCAGGAGCTTAAGAAAGAAACTTATGATTGTGTAATTGATATGCAAGGATTAATCAAATCAGCAATAATTGGTAAAATTTTTAATACAAAAAAATATGTAGGTTTTGCCAGGGATTCTATCAAGGAGCCTTTAGCAAGTTCTTTTTATACCCAAAAGGTTAAAATTTCTTATCAATCATCCATTATATTACGCAATGCTAAAATTATTTTTGAAGCCTTAAACCCAAAGATGAATTTTGAAGATTTTGTAGATTTTGCCTTAAAAAAAAGAAAAACAATTTTTACCTACCAGCAAAGTGAAAAACAGGCCATAGAGGGTTTTTTGGAATCTGGGAAGAAAAACATACTTTTTATTTTAGAAGCTTCTATGGAAAGTAAAACTTATAGTGCTAAGAATTTTATTGAACTGGGAAAAAGACTCTGTGATAAGAATATGTCTATTTTATTGCTTTATCACCAAGATTTTTCAAAAGCAAATGAAATTTATAAGGGATTAAATAATCATATCAAGATTAAGATACTCCCAAAATTGGGATTGGGTGGGGTTAAAGCATTAATAGATTCTATAGATTTAGTGATAGGTGGAGATACGGGAATTACCCATTTAGCTTGGGCTATGAACAAGCCATCTATTACTCTTTTTGGAAATACACCCTTGGAGCGTTTTTGTTTAACAGGAACTAAAAATATTGCTTTAAGCGGGAATAAAAAAGCAAATTATGATAAAAATGATTTTTCGATCAACAAGATTGCACCAGAGATGATTTTAAAGTGTATTGAGGAAATCTTATGAAAATACTTTTTGGATTCTTTGAATTTTTAATTGATGTAGTGGGTTTTATTCTTGCAAAGATACCACACTGTTTATTTTATGGAGTGATAAAGGCCTTAGCCTCCTTGCTTAGATTTTTAGATAAGAAACGCTATAAGAATGCAAGGGCAAATTTGGATTTTGTTTTTGGGGATACTTATACAACAGAGCAAAAAAAACAAATTATTAAACGCTGTTATGAAAATTTTGTTTTTGTAATACTTGAGAGCATAAGACTTCCTTTTTTAAATAAGGATGCTTACCTTAAAAGATTTGATTTTCAGGGTAAGGATAATCTTTTTAGCCTATTAAAGGAAAATAAAAAAGTAGTTTTGGTATCAGCACACTATGGTTATTGGGAATCTTTAGGAACAGCTATTCCTTTGCAAATGCAAAAAGAACTTCAAAACTACAAAAACTATGACATGTTTTCATTGGGTCGTCTTACAAATTTTGATTTTATTAATCAAATGATTATTAAAAGAAGAGAAATTTTTAATGTAAGATTGATTGATAAAAAAGGAGCTTTTAGAAAGCTTTTAAAAATTTATTCTGCTAGCAATGCAGTAGGGACAGGGATTTTAATTGATCAAAATATGTCAAAAGATGAAGGAATTGAGATAGATTTTCTTGCAAAGAAAGCAACTCAAACTCCTATTACATCAATTCTATCACGCAGGTTTGATGTTTATTTGGTTCCAATTCTTATTGATTTTAATAAAGATTATTCAAAATATACGATGCACATTTATCCTTCTATCCAAACACCACAAACCTCAAATATGCAACAAGACATCTTAGAAGCAACGATCGCTCAAGTAAAAATAATTGAAAATGCTATAAAAACCAATCCTTCTAATTGGTTTTGGTTTCATAAGAGATTTAAGAGCTTTTATCCAGAAATTTATTCAAAAACCAATCACTAATATATCCCACAATAACCCCCCCCCCCTTTTTTTTTATCACCCATAACTTACCAACCCAACTCATTATCTAAATTTCTCCAATTCTCTTATTCTTATATATTCTTAT